>JALZND010000133.1 GCA_030857845.1 Bacteroidota bacterium
GCCTGTTCTTTCTTGCCGATCATCGACAAGGTTTCCAGGATCATGGCCTCATCCCTTTGCTGAGAGCCATAGGTATACGACAGCTCTCTGTATTCCCTCACTTCTGTGGATAGGTTTTCGACGATCTTTTCGGCTTCCTTTGAATGGCCTGCACTGGCATAAGCCAAGGCCAATCTCCATTGAGAAGCGGCACTGAGATTTCTTTCCTTCATCCTGTTCATGGCGCCCATGGCTGGCTTTCCCGCCAATGCCAAAGTGTGGAGGCGGTATGCCTGGATCAGTTCATCATTTACATAGGTACTTTGCGGCGACCACTGGTCTGCCTGCTGCTGCTGATAGGTAATCCAGGCGGCCATTAAGCCTTCGGAGACCATGTAGCCCTTGTTTTTGGCCTCTAGCAGAAAATGGCCTGCATAATTGCTGCCCCAAGGATCTGCAGATTCGTTGCCTGGCCAGTAGGCAAAGCCTCCGGAAGAAACCTGGAAGGCTTTCAGGCTGCTGATCGCTGCGTTGATGTTTTTCTCAACCTCAACCTTTCTCTTATCATCCAGCTTCATGAGCTTCTCCAGGTACAACTGGGCAAATACCGCAGAGGTGGTCTGCTCTACACAACCATGTGGATATTGGATTAGGTATTGCAGCCTTTGCTCCAGGTTAAGAGGCGGCATGGAACTCAGTTCGATCACCCCGTCATTGGTTCCCGCAATCCCCAAAGGGTTATAATCAAAAACATGCTTTTTCTGGGCAGTCAATAACTTATCTGCGATATCCAAAAACATAGGGTTGGCGGCCCTTATGTTCATTTCAACATCATAGGTAGCTTTTACATTGCCTGAAACAGCCGTTACGATCACCTTTCCATTACCCAAAGCCTCATCGGCTTTAAGTGAAAAGTAAACTACCTGGTCGCCGGGCTTGTCAAAATTTATGGTTTTTTGTGTTGCATTGACCACTTTCAATTTTCCGGAAGATTTCACCTCGATTTTCACCTGCTTCAGCTGCGGGTTCATCGTGAATACGTTTACCGGCAGCACAATGTCTTCGCCAGGCCCAGCTACACGTGGAAGGGTAGCCAACACCATCAGCGGCTGCTTTACAGGCGTACTTTGTTCGGCAAAACCATAGGCACCATTTCCGGAAGCCACCACCATTGTCCTGACGGCACCTATATACTGTGGCATGGATATCTTATTGGAAGCAGATTTTCCCGCCTCCAGGTAAAAAGGACCGAGGTGTTTTACTACGGGTTTAAACCTGTTGACTTCCTTTTCGTCCGCTGGCTTGAGTTCATTATCGCCCCCAATGGCCAACAAGCGTTCCAGGTTTCCTCCATAAGCGCCCATAACATCATTGTATATATCCCAGGTTTTAATGCCCAAGGCCTCCCTGGCATAAAAGGACTGCCATGGGTCAGGAGTTTTAAACCTTGTAATATCGAGCAGGCCTTCTTCTACCACCGCTATGGTATAGGCCATGGCTTTTCCGTTCTGTTCATTTACAGAAACGGTAAATATTTCTTCGGGACGCAGTTCCTGAGGCAGTTTTACCACGGGCTGCAGCCTCGTTTCAGGATCCACCACGCCGAGAGACTTAATGCCGTACATCCTTATGGGAAGGTCATTTAAAGTATTGGCATGAGGCTGTATTAAGGCAATGTTTGCATATACATTTGGGGTCATGTTGTTGGTGGCCTCAAATTCCACCTTAGTATTGCCCGCTTCTGTATCTACCCAAAAAGTCTGCAAGATCCTGCTTCCTGTTTCAAGGCTTACCAAAGCCCTTCCCCCGGGGCTGCTTGGAATGGTGAGTTTGATTTTTTCCCCCACTTTATATTCTTCCTTGTCGGCGGAAAAGTCAAGCATGCTGGCACCAGCAAGGTCTCCTTTTTTATTTCCTGCCCAGCCTGGCCAGTCCACAAAGGCAATGCCTCCGGCGGCATGCCCCGATACAGGATCCGTGACTTTAATATAGTATCTTCCCCATTCCGGCTGGTCAATCCTTAAGGTATAAGAGCCTTTGCCACTAACAGTATTAATATAATTTTCCGTTACAGGCTTGTGATAAGACCTGCCCACATAGTTGCTCAGGTCTTCATAGGAATTGTTCCACCACCATCGCCAGTCAAGCTTATAAACTTCTACTTTTATTCCCTGCCGGCCTACCAAATTGCCGTTGGCATCAACAGAGGCGATGTCTATGACATGGTCCTCTCCGGTGACCAAAACGCCTCTTTTATCTCCTTGAGGTATTTTAATGCCCACAAAACTCGAATACGGATAAAAAGGGATATTGAATTGGTCAATGCTGAAATCACCGCCTTCTTCAAAAGCTTTTCCTTTAAATACGGCATTCAGGGCACCTGGTGCATTTTCAGGTGCTTCAATCTTTAAATTTACCCTGGCATATCCTTCGGCATCCACGCGTCCATCGAAAACCACCTGCGACTCGGCATAATATTCCTTGGAAGGGTCGTCGAAGGTATGGTTTGGAAATGATTTGAAGGTGGTTTTTACAGGTGAGAGCACCATTTCAAACATGGCACGCAGGTTTTGACCTTTGGCACCATGAAGCCATCTGATGTTGAGGTTACCTGCAATTTCTTTATCCAATACAGAAAACCTGTCCCTTCCAAACTTTAAATCGAGTTTGAGCCGGTTGGGTTTTACGGTTTCAATTTTCAGGGTCTTTTTAAATTCCGATCCACCAACTTTAACTTTCGCCTGCCAGTTTCCAGTAAGTGCGTCTGTAGCCGTATTCATCTTAAAACTGTACATATCCCCTACTTCGCTGGAATTTACTTTTCGGAAGGCGAGCTGTCCTTTTGGGTTGAAAATTTCCAGGACGACAGGATGTCCTTTAGGAAGGGTCTTGTTTTTGTCTTCCAGGATAAAGGTTAAATGCAACGTGTCTCCAGGACGCCAAACGCCTCTTTCTCCATACAAAAAACCTTTAATGCCTTCTTTTATGGTTTGTCCCGAAACATCAAAATTGCTTACGGAAAGCACGTTGCCATCTACCAATTTAAGATAACCCACCTGGCTGTCTTTTTTTGCTATCAGTGCAAATGCAACGCCATTTACAGGGATTTCCACTTTTCCTTCAGATGAGGTTATTCCATTGGCAATTAATTGTTGCTGAAAGTCATAAACCTCCACGGTGACTTTACCTTGTGGTTTGGTATCCAAAAGGTTACTGACAAAGACGTGTAGATTTCCTTTATCAGATTTTTTGGCAATCAAACCCAGGTCTGAGGACAGAAGAATTTTCGTGACGTACTTGTTTCTATAATAAGAAGAATTGCAAGGGTTTTCTCTTTCCTGCCAATCATAGTCGTCATAGTAGTCGTAATCATCATAATCGTCATACTCATATGAGGTTTGGCTGCCATTCCAATTCTCTTCGGTTGATTCCTCTTCTTCTATAAGTCCTGCTTCGGTTCCACAATAGAATAACGAATGTGCTTTTTTAAAGCTCAGCTTTATCTGGTAAATGGCTCCGGGTTCGGCTTTCATTATATCTGAAAGATCGAGGGTATAGCGGTTCCAGTCGTGCAGGTTTACCACTCCCGAGGTATTTAAAGGAATGGTTTTACGTGCCACGGGACGGCCCACGCGGTTGAGCTGATAGTCGTCTCCCAGGTTGTTGACCTGAAGGTATTGCAAAACATTGTCGGCAAAAATCCTCACCACCGTGACATCGACAGCTTTTAAGCTTATGGCTTCAAATGGCATGATCAGGCCTTCGGAACCGGGCATGATCACTCCTTTTTGGTTATGTGCGATGCGCACTTCAGGCTTTTGTTGCGTCAGCTCAATAATGGTTTCATAATCATCTTTTAATTTATAACCTGCAGCATTTTTAATGTCTTTTAATATCCTTAATTTGATATCTCCTGTTAATTTGCTGCCCGGAAAAACCTTAACCTCATTTAGATTTACTACCAACCTTGATGAAACGCCTGAATCATTAATCTGAACAAGGCCATTAAATACCTGGTTTTCAAGCACAGGATCAGTAAAAAGCACTGAAATATAACTCTCCTCCCCTCTTACTAAATTAGCAGACAAAATACTGTAATCATCAAGTGAAGGAATGGTGACATAGCTTTCATTATTGACATCTAAATTTATGGGCTTTCCTGTCCATTTCAGATGCACTTTGTCTTCAATTTCTTTCCTTTCTACCTGCTCAATAGTAAAGCCATGCCTGTTCATGCTCAAACCATGGTCCCAAACAATGGAGCGGTTTTTCCCGTTTTGTTGAGCCGTCAATATTTTTTCCACATTGCTGTTTTCGGCAAAATCTGCCGTTTGCAAAAATCCTGTCAGCTTCACTTTACTTAAATCATGTTGATTGTACAACCTGATGCCTTCATATTGAACTTCATAGTTCTGCTTCATTATCTGAAAAGTGAATCGGAACTCCTTTTTCTCGTCTGGCGTATCAAAAAGCCTGTCCAACTTGATTTTTGCTTTGTATTTGGCACCGTCTTTCAACAAGTGATCGGGTTTAAAAACAAGTGTATAGGCATCTTCCCAAAAAGCCTGGCCGGCTATTGAGGGTTCAAAATCAAACAGGCCATCTTTTGCTTTTTCACCAGCTTGGGCTTCTTCGACTTTTCGGGCGAACCTTACCTTAATATCTGATTTGCAAGAAACAATTCCTGAAGTATAGGAATTCAAATAATCTACATAGAGGCTTTTAACGCTACTAAAACTGTCCTTTTCATCACTGCTGCCACATCCAAAAAATAAGGAAATGCAAGTAATGAAGACTATAAAGAGAGGTTTTGGGGAATGTTTCATATTTAATATGCAGAAAGACTTACGGCATAAATGTATGATTTATAAAGGATATATTAGATGATTATCGAGAACTTATATTACTTTAATGAAAAGTAAAAAGAATACGTATATCTTATGAGAATTGAAATAACTTTTTAATCTCTAATTTTTTTAACTATAGCTTTTGCTAGTTAGCAGCATTATCATTTTTTAATCTAAAAAAAGGCTCTCTTTTTTGAGGCCAATAGGGCGAAAGGTAAAACTTTCGCCATATGTTTTTAAGACTTGCCTCACAACCATAAGCTAAGCCTTCCAAAATTTGTTTTTAGATTACATGGTTCAATGGCATTATTTATACAAAGATTTATCAACAGAATCCCTTCTAGGACCATTAAAGAAAAGGGTTACAAAGATTCCCAAAAATACAAATGCAACCCGTAACTTGAATCCGAAATAACGAGATTAAGGGAGTAGGGAATCAATTTAATGAAGCCATAAGTAGTTCGGTAGATTTTATAGGAACGGCTTTAAAAGAAAACCTTGCTACTATATCAGATAGTAACAAGGTCAGAGATTAGGAAAGAATGAAGGTTTAAAATCCGAACCCGATGAATAGCTGGGCAACGGAGTTCTTAGAATTATCTGTTAAGTTACCGGCAAACCCGGAGCTACCAACTTCACGTAGACCATAATTATATCGTAGTCCAATCGTAACACCTTGGACGTCAAAACCTATTCCGCCCATTACCCCATAGTCCAATCGATTGAAATCATCTGTGTTCAGCTCCTTAACATCCGTACTGTTCAAACTTGATGTATTCAGATCTTTGACATTTGCTGAAACAAGATAAGCAAGGTAAGGTCCTGCATGAATATTTAAATTACCCACATTTACCGCCAATGCAATCGGTAGCTGCACGTAATTTAAGTTAAAACGTACTTCTCCAGGTTCTATTCCAAGGAAGCTTTCCAGATTGCTTCCTCCGTAGGTAATTTTTGATCCAACGTTGGTGAAAAGTAGTTCAGGTTGAAGAGCAACAAAATCGCTTATTGCGATCTTACTAAAAAGGCCGAAATGATAGCCCACCTTCATACTCTCATCCTCGGCATTTGGTTGGTCTACATATAACTGGGATAAGTTAAGTCCTCCTTTTATACCAATTCGAGGCCCAGGATTATCACTTTGTGCTTTTAATTGAGTACTAACCAGCATAAATAAAATAGCGAATCCTACTCCTGTTAATTTTTTAAAAAAATGATCTTTTATCATGATATTAGGTTTTGTTTTATAGAGTTTAAAAATGAACAATGATTATTTATACGCATTTTGAAAGATATAAATACTTTATTTTGAAAAATGTTTAAATAAATATTTTCCATTTGATATTTATTTTAAACTTTAGAAGTTGGCCAATTAAAGTTTTATAACATATAAAGCATCTTTCCCGGATAATGTTCGCAGGTTTTCAATAATATTGTGTTTTTTACAAAAATGCGGGGTATCAGGAGGAGCCAGAAGGGCAGGGCAATCGCATTTAAATTTTGAGTAATTTTTCTCTGAATACATAAGCGGCCTGTCTTTTTTAAGACTTTTCGCCTTTGCAGGTTATTATCTGCAAGGCAAACATCTACTCGTACATCTCCATATAGAAAATGTTCAAGAACTTTTGAGTTATAGCTATGAAGATCAAATTCCATATCTATAAAGTCGCAATTCTGGATCCTGTAAAAACATGAATATACCCTCCAATCATCTTGTTTGTGGTTTCTATAATCACTCCATATATAATGCGGGCTTCCTAGGTTGCAAACAGTGCGTTTTGGGCAAAAGTATTTTATAAGACATCCTTTTTTGCATTTAGTAAGCGAAATCCCTAGCTAAAATTTCGATCATATTTCTTATGATTAAGAATGTCAAAGCACATGAAATAACTATTCTCCAGATTCTAAGTCGTTACCGCCTTTTTTTTTCGGTCAGCAATAATTCCCCCGTCACTAAAACCAATACTTTTGACTAAACCTATAACTATTAATGCTAAACCAGTTGCCAGACATGAAACAAAAAGTAAATATGTTTTCTTTACAGGTCCTTAAAATTTTTTTTGTTATTTTATCAATACATAAAAGATATTATTGTAAATTAATCAAAACTTAATTGAGAAATTGTCTCCTGATTAACATTCTATTAATAAATTGTATTTTTTATAAGTTAACATGAAAAGAAGTAGTACAATTTTTTTTAATCATGAAATCACTGATCCTGAAGAAGCCATTTTAAACGAATCAGAGGAATGGATTCTTTTTAAAAGAGGAGATATGAAAGCCTTTGAAAGTATTTTCAAATCCAACAATCATATTCTTATAAATTGTGGCTTGAAGGTTTATGACCATTTAGATTTTGTTGAAGATTGCATTCAGGAAATGTTTACAAACTTATGGCAAAACAGAGATAGACTTGGAGAAGTAAAAAGTGTAAAATATTATCTCATAGTTTCTTTGAGAAGATTACTTTTCAAGAAATTGAGAAATAAAAAAAAGATGATGGATTTGGAAGAAAAAAACCTTCCATCCAATCAAACAGTAGCCTCCTATGAAAACGAATTGATTTTAAATGAATTCGTAAATGTGAATAATCATAATCTTGCCTTTGCAGTTCAAAAACTTCCTGTGAGGCAAAGAGAAGCAATAGAATTGAAATTCTTTCAGGAGAAAACTTATGATGAGATTGTTACCATTATGTCAATTAATTATCAGTCGGCTCGTAAATTCATTTATAAGGGTATAATGAATTTAAAGAAAAATTTAAAGAAAAATCATTTAGATACTTTTTATTTGATATCTCTATATACTTTATGTTCTATATAAACCTGTAGAGTCCAGTTTTCCTCTAACCATAGACAGCGATTTTTTAAATCGCTACCAAGCTGGATGGATTAAACAAGTCTTTTTATGAAGGGGTTGAATTTGGAAAAGATTATGTGTGTAGAGTCCGGTTTTTCCTCTAACCCCCGGACCGCGATTTTTTAAATCGCTACTAAGCCGGATGGATTAAACAAGTCTTTTTATGAAGGGGTTGAATTTGGAAAAGATTATGTGTGTAGAGTCCGGTTTTTCCTCTAACCCCCGGACCGCGATTTTTTAAACCGCTACCAAGCCGGATGGATTAAACAAGTCTTTTTATGAAGGGGTTGAATTTGGAAAAGATTATGTGTGTAGAGTCCGGTTTTTCCTCTAACCCCCGGACCGCGATTTTTTAAATCGCTACCAAGCTGGATGGATTAAACAAGGCTTTTTTATGAGGGTGTTGAATTTGGAAAAGATTATGTGTGTAGAGTCCGGTTTCCCTCTAACCCCGGACCGCGATTTTTTAAATCGCTCCCAGGCTGGATGGATTAATCAGGGCTTTTTATGAGGGGGGTGGATTATGCAGGTTATATCGCGGAAGTAAAGGCTTTTTCCTGGGTTTCTGATTTTTAGCGATTTGAAAAATCGCTCTCCGAGGAGAGGTCTACTGTCCTCCCCTGATCGCAGTTTTTCTTATCGCATTAAGGCTAGGGAGGGTTCAAGCAGGGCTTTTTTTTGAGGAGGAGGTGAATTTGGAATGGATTAATTACCTCTTATTTTCGGTAAAATCCTGCATTTTTAAATTAAAGTTAAACTTGCCCTTAACTTTTTTATTTTTTAAAAAAATTTGTCAATACAGGGCTACAAAAAACTCCCACATTACTCTTAATAGATACACATAGTTCAATAATAAAATTAATTATTAAGAGGAATGTCAGATTTAAATTTTGATAATTACGAAATAGAGGATTTTCTGCTTGACGATACCTTTAGAGAATGGGTTATCAGTTCAAATTCATTGAAGCACTTCCAGCTCGAAAAATGGATTGCCGACAATCCTCACA
>JALZND010000134.1 GCA_030857845.1 Bacteroidota bacterium
TACGTGGGTGTTTCTTGTTTGGAAACTTTTAGCAATTGATATATATTATCAGATAAAGTATTGAAATGGTCTCTTTGATGTCCAGCATCTTTGCTCTCTTCAATATGTTCAGAACCCAAAGACAAATCTTTCATTACTTTCATCCAAACCGTATGTTCATCATTGGTGAGTTTACTCATTTCTACAGCATTAATTGCAGTAAGCAATTCCTTGGCTTTGGAAGATGCTAAATTACCGTCCGATTTTACTAGAGCATCCTTTAGAGCAAAGTAGTTATCAAAAACTTCTTTTAATTGATGAACTTCTTGTTTTGTTTCTGAATTTTTGTCTGTCATATCATTGTGCATTGAATGGTCTTCTACAGTTTCTGTTTTTGCCGTTTCCGTTTTTTTCATACGATCGTACTGGCAACATTCGTCAAGTTTTGCATACACTTCATTAGGTGCAAGGAATTTGTCGCTGTCATATCCTGCCAATGCAATACGTTTCAGAATTTCATCTGTGCTCGTTATACTGGCATTGTAGGTAAGCGTAGCCATTTTGGTATCTTTATTCCAATCTATCTGGGCTACTTTTTTTAGATTCCCCGCTTTTTCAATATTGCTTTCGCACATTGCGCAGTTTCCGTAAATTTTTACGCTATCCGTTGCAGCGTTTTTGATTTGAGCGGTGCACGCTGTGAATAATAGCAATACTGTAATTGCCATCAATATTTTTATTGATTTCATGTGTATAAATTGTTTTTAGTTGCCACATGGAATACGCCATTGGTTATTCATTCTTATGGGTGATTCCAAATCATGGCTATTTCATCTTTTAATAATTTAATATAGTTGAAAATAATTCATTTGAAAGCAAAAAATTGCTTTCGACTGGACAGACCTATTGCTATAAAGGTAAGGAATTATCCTATTTTGGCGGTAACCAAATGGAAAGAAACCCATATGAGTGATAGGTTTCTTGAAAGTAGACGATTGGTTTGCTCCGTATTACTTTTATTGGCGAAAGTTGAGCAAAAAAGGGAATTGTAAAGCTTATGCAATTAGTTGGACAATGGCAAGCCGGATTACCACATTTTCCATCACAATCTTCCGTTTTTACCGCATTGTCCTTTTTCTTTATTGCAGCAGTCTTTTTTTTCTATACCGGAATCTGGTTGTTTAAATCTTCCATATTACGCAATTACTTTTTTTATTAATCCATCTGTTTTCTTCTTTTCAAAGCTAAAATATCTCCCCTTATTTCCTCTCTAATGAAATTAAAGGTCTGATTTTAATGAATTACGAAGTTTAGGAAAATCTTTATCCAATATTTATGCTGAGTTTTCATCTGAATAATCAACTTCTTTCTCAAAATCTGAAAGTTTTAATATTTCATTAGGCTCTTGAAGCTCATCTTTAGGAGATTAAATTTTAAAACAGTCAGGCTGGAAATGAACTTTGCACTGCAAATAATCAATGCAAATGAGGCATGAATTTTTTGCTTGATCTTTACTTTAATAATTGATGGGTTGGAGCCACACCAATTCAATTGCAACTTCAAGGGAATGATTAGTAAGAAGGGTTAGACAATATATCTTAAATGAACCTATCATTCACTTGAAGTTATTAAATTTTAAAAGATAATATTAGTATTAATGATCATTATCATCAGAATTTTTAACTATAAATATAGCTCCGGCAACTATGGCACCGATTAATAATAAGACACCTGTTTTTCGGGCTGCTTTTTTTGCCGCTGCTTGTGTAATTATAGTTAGAGTAGATGTAATGATACGCTTCTTTGTTGCTGGGCTAAGGCTTTTCCATAATGCTGCGCCAGCTTTGTTTGTTAATGAATCTACCATTTTTTTTGGTTCTTTTGTTAAATTAGCCATAGTTATTTATTTCCGGATGTTGATATTAATGTATAACAAATAGAAGAACTTGATGTTTAGATCTGCTGCATTATATAAAGAAATAATCATATATAGCTTTGTTTCCCTTACTGACTTTAAGTTTTTGCCTCTCCAATAATATAATTTCCCCCTAAAATAATACCGAGGCATAACAATGAAAGGCCTATTTGAAAATTATAAGGATAGATGGGCAAAATGGCAGTACTTACTGCACCTATGATAAACAACATGGGTACTGCATTGGGATAACCTTTTGACCTTAATCCTGATATACCCAATAAAAGAAAACCTATTGACAATGAAATGAGGCTGCCCGTGATATAGTTACTTAATGAAGAAAAAGGATGGTTTTCTGTATTTAATAAAGCTTGAGTTTCGGGGCCCAATGAATCTATGTTAAGCATAACGAAGCTGTTAAAAAAAATAGCAAAACCAAAAAATGCTAATCCGATAAATGATAACAAAAATCCTAAAAAGCCAAAAAACCCCCCTTTATCTGCTTGAAATGCATAAAGTAAAGGTAAAGCCATCAGGATCATTAATGCTCCTGCAATTTGTAGTACTGCAGAAGGAAAATACAGCGGATCATTAAAATGAGCTGCGTCATTACTATATCCGGGAGATAAGTTTAGGCCAGATACCAATAAAATACCACCAAATATCAAAAATCGTCCACTCCATAAAAGTAATGAGGTCTGCGTCATAAATTCAAATATAAATTATTACATATAAATTTAATTACAAAAATATATAACCTCTTATCAAAAACAGCATGGTTTGTTTTAAATAAAAACAACCTCATGATTTTTGGAGACGTCAATTATACGTTCAAATTGTATGGCTATAAAATTTAGGATAAAATCATTATCTGTACTATTCATGACTGTTCCATTAACTATTATATATTATAAGTTAGGTATTGTTTCAGCAAACAATAACTATCGATTCCTGTTTATACTTAAGTAAAAACTAAATAGCTTAAAATATATAAAATGAACAATATTCATAAAATAATTGCTGTATTTTTTATGGCATTTGTAGTTTCTTGTGGTTCGCCTGAGGGCAATCAACGAGAAACAGCAACAAACAATGAAAGTGCCCAGGGTGATACAGAAGGGACTGCTGAGGCAGTAACTTCTTCTGAAGAAAACCTTCAGGAAGATGCTGATTACTTGGTATCGGCACATATTAATAGCCAATTACAGGTGGCCCTCGGAAAAGTTGCAAATCAAAAAAGCCAATCACAACAATTAAAAGAATTTGGCAGGCAGCTTACGGAGGAAAATAGGCAAATCCAACAAAATATCAATACTTTGGCAACGGGTGCTGGAATAGAAATTCAGCCAGCGTTGACCCCCGAATATTCTGGGGTAGTTGATTCCATT
Source organism: Bacteroidota bacterium (assembly GCA_030857845.1). Classification (GTDB taxonomy): domain Bacteria; phylum Bacteroidota; class Bacteroidia; order Cytophagales; family Cyclobacteriaceae; genus JALZND01. The sequence continues at coordinate 3,283 of JALZND010000134.1, forward strand.
AAATCGCTTTCAGACAAAGATTTTGACAAGGCATTCCTGGACCTGGTTTTGGAAGAGCATAATGAAGATATTGAAAGATTTACATCGCTTTCCAATAAAACTACCAATCCTATTGTTAGGGACATGCTAACTGATAATTTGGATATCCTTAGAAGAAGGCAAACTAAAGCTCAGGAGCTTAGGGATAAGTTAAATTAAATATGATAATAATATTTAGAGAAAGGTTGCCTCCAAATGGCAGCCTTTTTTTGTGGTTTTGAGTGAATCGTATAGGATAAGACTTTTGTATATTATAACATAATATCAGTCATGAGTTTGAGGATTTACCCGCAAACACTAAGTATAAAAATATTCAAAGTTTATCTTCAGGATTTTCAAGCTGATCAACCAATTGGTTAAGATCTAAATAATTCGAAGCTTTTATATAAGTGTCATCATTATAATAAGCAAAAATAGCTGTACGATGCTTTATAGTATCAATAACTTTTTTTGAAATTTCCTTTGGCAGGGCAGGGCATCCCTGGCTCCTGCCGAGGCGGCCATGATTTTTGACCCATTCTTCACTTACATATTCCGCATCATGCATTACTACAGAACGCTCCCGCATATTATCATTTATTCCTGCTTCTGTCCCATCTAGACGCATGCTATACCCTTTACTGCCAACATATTCTTCACCTGTTACATAAAAACCAAGACTGCTTTGGTAGGAATTTGGATCATTTGAAAATGACCTTGCCGTGTCTTGACCAGTGTTTCTTCCATGACTTACCAATGAATGGAAAAGTACATTTTTATTTTCAAGGTCAATGGTATAAAACCTTTTTTCACAACTTGATTTTGTAAAATCAATAATAGACAACAAGTTTTTTTCATTCAACCTTCCTGCTTGCTTTAATGAAAAAAAACCGATCATCCCATGGCGGAATACCTTATAGTCCAGATTGTAGTTGCCCAATCCTATTGCATCATATAATGATTTAAGTGTATCGTCAAGTACTTTTTCAGTTGGAAACTTCTTGATTTCATTATTGTATTTTTCTTCTATCTTTTTTTGTTTGTAAAATGATCGGAATTCATTGTGAATAATGGTTTCCTCCTCCCTTTCAAGGGTGTCGATTTTATGAAGCCTTTGTGAAATTGCTGTTAATGGAAAAACTGTAAAAATTAGATAAAATAAAATCCTCATATTTCGAAATCGATTAAAAAATAATTTTATCAAAGATAAAAATTATTGACCTATACTATTAGTAAATGTTAACGCTCTTTTAAATGGCTTTATTGAAAGTAAAATTAATTTGATTTTAAACATAATTACAGCTATTAGATAGATAATTACTGTAACCTTAAAAATAAATGATTATAAAATAATTGTATTAAACCTCCTTACATCCAAAAATGTGAAACCAAAATCTACTATGACACCCAGTACCGCAATAAATATCCTTGACCATTTATCATGGCCAAGGACAGGGTAATTTAGGTTCAGATTGTTTTTATTTTATAGAATGGACTACACTATTGCGGCCACTATTTAACACTATTGATTTTGCATCTGATTTTTTAGGGCTTAAATCATAAATCCTTTCAAAATTATAGTCTACATCAATAGTTTCACTAAATAACACTTTGTCGTTTTTATCGAGTATAGTAACCATTACAGGTTCCATTGACTGCCGCACCACTTTTAATGCATATTTTTTGCTTCCATTTTCAGATTTTAAATATGATTTGAAAAATTGGGCCGGCTCTTTGTCATGATTGATTGTTGTGGTATATCTTTTTTTGTTCGCCATTAATTTAACCTTATATAAACCTTTAGGAAGTTTATTGAAATCGTATGCTAAACTAATTCCTTTTTTGTCTTTTAAAAATTCTGTATAAACTAGTGTTCCACGATCGTTATATATACTCACCCTTACATTTTCAAGGTTCAGGGATTCCTATTTTAATTCATAAGTACCAATAGTTCTTTCTTTAATTGAAATTGGAGATCCATTTATTTCATTCTCACCATTGGCAAATAATTGAAAAGAAGTTGTCATTGCCAAAAAAAACAACATAACTGAAGTCATTAAATTTTTCATAGTGTTAGGGTTTATTATTTAAAATATTGAATTAAAGTTTAAAATATGTTTACTGTATTAGTTATATAGTACACTACAAATGTATTTATAGTTTCGGTTTTTGCAAAATATATTTTCATTATTTTTTAAAATAATTTTAAATGGCAATTGGAAAGTAGAAAAGGACCAAACCAGGGATAAAAGGTGTAAATATTCCAGCTATGGTTAAGGGTATTTTAAATCAAAAAAAGTTAATGTAGGAACTGCTTCATGGATCAATAGCACTGCATAAATTGATTTAGCTCAAATGAAAGATTAGATTGCAAACTTATAAAAGTTTCGCATGTCGGATTAACGAAGTTGAGAAATAAATAAGGCTCCTTAATGTGTTTAAAAGAAGTATTTGACTTTCCATTTCAGAACTCTAAAATTTGCCACACAGAACCCTACGGGGTCAAATAATTAAAGTGTAAAAAACGGATGCTGAGAAACTTTAGTAAATTTATAAATGAGGCTCATTACAAGTGGCTTTTAAGTTTATCTTCTCTAATTATCATCTCTAAATTTGATTAGATGGTTTTAAAACATAGGCTGACCCCATTTAAAGAAGGGTATAAAAAAATAATATTAAAAGATTCGCTTAATTGATATTATTATGAAGTTAGTTTCTTCAAGTCTGAATTATTCAATATCTTTTTAAGAATTTTAAAATTAGGCCAATACATAAACAATATGAAATTCAAGACCTTATCAACTTTTTGTTTCATTGTTTTTTATCTGTGTATTTTTTGTGATTCCAGAGCCCAGGATATGCTTCCGCAGGTTTTATTACGGGTAGATGATATTGGGATGAACCATTCGGTAAACATGGCGGCTAAAGAGCTTGCCGAGAGTGGCATCCCATTTTCCACCTCGATTATGTGGGCTTGCCCCTGGCAGCAGGAAATCGTTGAAATTCTTAAGAAGCACCCTCAAGTGTCGGTAGGTGTGCACTTGACTTTGAATTCTGAATGGAAGTATTATAGGTGGGGCCCGATACTTGGGAATTCAGTTCCCAGCCTGGTAGCTGAAGATGGTTATTTCCATCCATCGGTACAACAATTTTTAGGCAGTAAATATAAATTAGAAGAGGTAGAAATGGAGCTTGAGGCACAAATTGAAAGGGCTTTGGCATCAGGGTTAAAAATTGATTATGTAGACCCACATATGGGTATGGCCTTTGGTACGCCTGAACTTAAAGCCATTACAGAAAAATTGGCAAAAAAGTATAACCTTGCAATTTCAACCCATTTTAATGAAAAATATAAAAGTATGTGGGCCATACCAGTGGCTGACAAAAAGAGGGAGTTTCTAAAGTTCCTGCAAGGGCTGGATAATAGCAGGGTCAATCTTGTTGAATTACACATAGCGCATAAATCTCCAGAAATGAATGTATTGGAAGATATGAACAGCAACCTTATGGCTTCCGATTCAGGAATACCTATGGCTAGTGCGCATAGGTTTACTGAACTTTCAATGCTGCTTTCAGAGGATTTCAGAAAATTAATTGGAAAGAAATTCAGACTTGTCACTTATGCCGAACTTAAATCTAAAGGTATAGGAAAATAAAGAAAATGTTCAAAGATTCGCAACCGCTAAGGACGCTAAGAAGGCACAAACGACACAAAGAAAAATAATGATTCTAAGCACTTGTAAAAAAACCTTGGCTAATTTTGAGGTAAAAAAGAGAACCGTTTGTGCTTTTAGATATTATGCAACTCTTTTCATTAATTATTTTCGCTGTTTATATATTGAAGCTCTAAAAAGGTTTAGTAGAGCTTGAAATTAGAATACTTAATAAAATTTTGGGGTATCCTAATGGTTAGCTTCAAAGCCTACCAGATTTTTGGCCATACCATCAAACACGAAAAAATGAAATGGCAAAACAGCATACCAGTACAGCCTTCCGGCCAATCCTTTAGGGCGGAAGGTTGCAGTTTGTCTCAAATATTTTTTATGATCTTTTTCGATAATTTTAAATTCAAGCCATGCTTCACCAGGAAGTTTCATTTCTGCATATAAGAGCAACCGCATATTGGCTTTGTCGGCAGCAAGTACCCGCCAAAAATCAAGCGTGTCGCCAGTGTTAATATGCTTCTCATTTGTTCTGCCGCGGCGCAGCCCTACGCCCCCAAACATTTTGTCAATAAAACCCCTTAGGTTCCAGAGCATATTTGAGTGATACCATCCACGTGTTCCTCCTATGGACCAAATATTATCAAGTACCTGGTTTACTTCCTTTTCTATAGGTTTTTGGCGCTTGTCTATATAGCAACCGTTAGTAGGCACTATTATATGTTCCAGTAAATTGTTGTCAACATAGCTGGAAATCAATGAATCTTTCCAGCTGGAGATAACATTGTTCTGCGAGATTTTTTGAAAAGCAAGGCCTACTGCTTCTTTATAGTTCATGGGTTTTATCCCCAGCATGTTCTCCAAACGTTTATCATCCGATACAACCTCTACCTTCATGCTGTCCACCAGGTTTACAGCCAGTTTATATGAAGTGGAAGTTACAAAAAACAACCAATATGATGACAGCCTTGGAGTCATTAAAGGTACTATAAAGATAAACCTACGTAATCCCCTTATTGCAGCAAACTGGAGCAACATCTCTTTGTAAGATAAAATTTCAGGACCTCCAATATCATAGGCTTGGCCGAAAGTTTCCTGCTTCAATAAAACTCCCATGAGATACTCCAATACATTCCTTACGGCAATAGGTTGATTTCGTGTGTTTAGCCACTTTGGGGTTATCATAAGTGGCAGCTTTTCTACCAGGTCACGGATTATTTCGAATGAAGCACTTCCAGACCCGACAATTATTCCTGCCTTAACGGTAGTCAGGGGAATTTCACTTTTTTTTAATACTTCAGCTACATTTTTTCTTGAAGCAAGATGTTTGGAAAGCTTCTCTTCATTGGTAATCCCTCCCAGGTAAATTATTTGCTTTGCATTGGTTTTATGAATAAGGTTTATAAAATTCTGAGCAGATAGCTCTTCCAGCTTTTCGAATGCTTTAACATCAGCGCTCATAGAGTGGATGAGGTAATAAGCTGCATCTATATCTTTAATAGATTCTGAAAAGGTAATTTCTTTTAAAAAATCAGCTTTAAATATTGAAATGCCAGGATGCTTATATACACCATCTTTTGGAAACCGTTTCTCGTCCCTTAAACAGCAAACTACTTCATGTCCTTGTGCAATAAGTTCGGGAAGAAGTCTTTTTCCAATATAACCTGTTGCACCAGTCAATAATATTTTCATAAATTTTATTATGAATTACGAATTACGAATCTTGAA
>JALZND010000135.1 GCA_030857845.1 Bacteroidota bacterium
TCCATTATTTGGTGATTCATATTCCACACCGTCATCCCATTTGTATAAAAAAGCAGATTTCCGTTTTTGTCAGATATTACAGACGAACCTTCATGAGATTTTAATGCTCCGTCTGTTAAAACCTTGGGTGGATTTGAATTGAAATCTAATCCAGCATAATCTCCAAAATACCAGATATTAGTTTCCTTTTGAGCGAAGGAAGTAATAGAAATAGTTAAAAGCATTATTGATAAAAGGAATCTAAACCAGTTCATTCAATTTGTAATTTAGATATAGAGGATCTCTCTTAAGGAAATCCTCTATGACTTACTTATTATTTATCTATAATAATCTGTTTTATATGCACACCATTTTTATCTAATATATGTAAAAAATATCTTCCTTTTTTGAGATCATGCGTAATTATTTTTACTGATTTTTCATTAGATTTCATTGATTTAACTAAAATTTGCTGATGATTATAAAGATTTAACGCATACTCTATTTCCTCGGAATTTGTGTTTGCTGTATCTGAATATATAGTTGAAACTTCAAATTCATCTTCTGCAGGATTAGGAGATACAGAATATGAATTACCACAATTATATGGATTTGAGTATAGTGACTGTACTATTGTTAAAGGCCCCCCACAAACATTTGATAAAGTAACTCTTACCTGACCACCAGTAAAATTATAACCTGTAGAAATACTGGCTGAACTTCCAGAACCCCAGATAGTCGCATTTCCGGTAACAGTCCAATTTGAAAATGTTGTACCTGGAGGAGCCGAAGCCGTTACATTATGTTTGATTTGGACACAAATTAGAAGGAACTGAAATTGATCCATTCACAACTAATGCAACACTTATAAATCTATCAGGTACAATGAATAGATCAATGGTTAAGATTGGCAAAAATCTACAAATGAATAATAAGTTTCCGCTATAGCAGTTTATTAAGAAAAAATACTTTTTGATGGGTTCACTAAAAACTATTAATGGTAAAATATTCTTCAAAATGCTATAAATCCAGTGAAATGGATTTACTTTAAAATAAATTATTGAGTAATGGGGTAAATTTGAACCTGCCCTTCAGAAATACAAATATGAAAAGACCGTTGATCAAGAGGATTTTATTTACAATGCTTGGTTTATTTATCCTTTTAATTTTATGGCAACATGAATTAGTCCTTTATGGTATAGCACAAGGAAAAGGGCAGCTAAAAATAGTTTGGGGGGCCGAACCAATAGAAGATATTTTAAAAGACCCTATTGTACACGATACAATAAAATATAAACTTTCCCTTATTCAGGAAATAAAACAATTTGCTTTTGACTCCCTGGGTATCAATAAATCAAAAAACTACTCTACGTATTATGATCAAAAAGGGCAACCTTTACTTTGGGTAATAACTGGCTGTGAGCCTTATGAATTAAAAGCTAAAGAATGGACTTTTCCAATTATTGGATCCTTTACCTATAAAGGCTTTTTTGATTTCGAAAAAGCAAAAAATGAAGAATTGGTCCTAAAAGCAGAAAATTTTGACACCAATATTGGCACTGTAGGAGGTTGGTCCACTTTGGGGTTTTTTAAAGACCCAGTGCTTTCAAATATGCTCAAAAGGGATGAAGGCGACCTTGCCAACTTAATAATACATGAGCTAACACATGGCACTTTGTTTGTAAAAGACAGTATATCCTTCAATGAAAACCTGGCGTCCTTCATTGGCGACAAAGGTGCACAAAAATTCCTGCGGCATAAATTTGGCGAAAGTTCAGAGGAATACATCCGATATGTAAAAAAAAATGGAGGACAGGGAAAAATTTACCGATCATGTGCTAAAAGGAGCAGCTTTGCTCGACACATTATATGCTTCTTTTGGCCAATCAGAAAAAGATGAAGTTAAGCTGAATAAAAAATATGCATTAATCCATGATTTCACTACCAGCATTGATACTATACCATTTCATTCACCGGATTATTACCATGATTATTTTCGCCAAACCAATCCCAATAATACATTTTTTATGGCTTACTTGCGATATAGTGCCAAGTTGGACAATTTAGAACATGAATATACAGTTAATTTTAAAACGGACTTAAAAAATTATCTTGAGCATCTTAAATCTATATACCCATCATTGTAATTTATATCTGGTACATTTTTTGAATTTCATTAAAGTATAACAGCAGGATATGAAAAAATTATATTTTCTAATCTTTATGGTTTTGCTACTTGCGGGATTCATAAATAACAACGACAGCCATTATAAGAAGATTGAAAATAAAAGTTTCACTACAGGGGAGCTGCTTGAATATCGTATACATTATGGTATGATCAATGCGGCAGTTGCTTCTTTGTCAGTCAGTGAAAATGTTTTCTTCATTAACAATCGCCCTTGCTATAAAATTGATATTCATGGCAAATCAGTAGGCTTGTTCGACTTGGTATCAAGGATCAACAACAATTATGGATCATATCTTGACACCTCTGCAATTGTGCCACATAAATTTTATAGGTATATTGAAGAAGGGAAGTACAGGCACAATGAGGTGGTAGATTTTGACCATATAAAAGATGAGGCAACAACGGCCAAACTGGACAAAAAAACAAAGAAAACCCTGGAAAGACGAAATCAAACTGTGCCAGACAATATTCAGGACATGGTCAGTGGCTTTTATTTTTTAAGGACAATGGACTTCTCAAAAACAAAAAAAGGCGAAATTATTACCATCAATTCTTTCTATAATGGGGAGGTTTATGATTTTAAAATCAGGTTTATTGGCAGGGAGGAAATAAAAACTAAAATTGGCAATTTCAATACCATTGTGTTTTCACCCATTATGCCTGAAAACAAGCTATTTGATGGCGAAAATTCCATTAAAATGTGGATTTCTGACGACAACAACAAAATCCCTATAAAAATAAAGGCCTCTATGTTTATAGGTGCTGTGGAAATAGATATAAAAAGTTATACAAATGCACGGAATTGAATTATTAACCTTATCTTAACACACGCCTTGCAATTGTTATGAAATTGTTAATTACTTTTTAATGATTTAATTTCTCCATAATTTTATTCCAGAAAAACCTTTAACCATTAATAGAATCAAGGTTTTAAAAATCAGCATTTTTAAATAAGAAGCTTATGATGAACAAGCCAAACTACAAAGTGCTTGTGGTAGATGATGAGCCAGATATCCTGGAATTACTTCAATATAATTTAACTAAGGAAGGTTACGAAGTAAAAACCTCCACCGAAGGCAAGAAAGGGGTTGAAATTGCTAAAAATTTTATTCCTGACCTGATCCTTTTAGATATAATGATGCCGCACCAGGATGGTGTAGAAACCTGTAGGCAGTTAAGGGAAATACCTGAGCTCAACAACTCCTTCATTATTTTCCTTACGGCACGTGCAGAAGAATACTCTGAAATAGCAGCTTTTAATATCGGGGCCGACGACTATATTACTAAACCTATCAAGCCCAGGGCACTCATGAGCCGGATCAGCGCCTTGTTCAGAAGGGATTCAAAAAAGAAAGAAGATAACAATAGCATCACCATTGGTGACTTGAGCATAGACAGGACCAGTTACACGGTTTCTGTAGGAGCCAACCAGGTTGTACTCCCAAAAAAAGAGTTTGAGCTTTTATATTTTCTTGCCCAAAACCCAAACAAAGTGTTCAACAGGGACGATCTTTTACAAAATATTTGGGGCTCTGATGTATATGTTCTGGCCCGGACAGTAGATGTGCATATCAGGAAGGTAAGGGAAAAAATTGGTGAAGGATATATTACTACCATTAAGGGTGTAGGTTATAAATTTGACCTAAACTAATATGTTTTCAAAGCCACGGGGCATTGCTTTGCTATTGGCTTTTTCAATAGCCCTAATCACTACTGCTTTTTTGTCACTGGTAAATGGGGTCACCACTGGTGCTTTATTAGTTGCCGTTACTATTTCTTTTTCCTCTACTTATATCCTTACAAATGTTGTTCTTGATTTTTTGTTTTTTAAGGAAATCAACAAAATTTATGGACTTCTTGATAAGGTAAAGAAGAAGGATTTAAACAACCTTGAAGAAGAAAGAATGCCATTTTTCAACCCCTTGCAAAGACTGAACCAGGAGATCCACACCTATGCCTCAATAAAGCAGCGGGAAATTGATGAATTGAAAAGGTTGGCAAAATTCAGGAAGGAATTCCTTGCCGATGTATCCCATGAGCTAAAGACGCCAATTTTTGCCGCGCAGGGCTTTATCCATACTTTATTGGACGGTGCGGTGGAAGATGAAAATGTAAGGATGAAGTTCCTGCAAAAAGCTGCCAAAAACCTTGATGGCCTGGACAACCTTGTCCAGGACCTGCTCACCCTCAGCCATATGGAGACAGGGGAAATTAAAATGAATATTGATACTTTTAATATCTATGACCTGACACAGGAAGTATTTGACCAGGTAGAATTAAAAGCTGACAAAAAGCAAATGAATATGGGCTTTGCACCAGGTTGCCCAACGAATGATTATGTAAAAGCTGACCAGCAAAGGATTTACCAAGTTATGCTCAACCTTATTTCCAACGCTGTAAAATACACCAAAGAAGGTGGCACCGTAACAGTGGACTTTAAAAAAGAAAAAGGGGAAATAATAATTTTTGTAAAAGATACTGGCCGCGGTATTCCTCCCGAAGACATTAAAAGAATATTTGAAAGGTTTTATAGGGTTGAAAAAAGCCGGTCGCGGGATAAAGGCGGCACAGGCCTGGGCCTTGCCATTGTAAAACATATCCTGGAAGCCCATCATTCAAAAATGCATGTAGACAGCGTTGTTGGGAAAGGATCTGTTTTTAGCTTTAAGCTGCCAAAAGCGAAAGTTGAAGGTTAGTTATATGTATAATTTTTGATTTTTATTTTAACTTCAGAATAATCCCATTAGAGGCTTTCTATTCTAAAAGTAACTTCAGGTAATCAATCCACGAACTATAAACTTTTCTTTTGTAGTTTTGTGGCTATGGCGAAAATTAACTTTGACGATCTTATTATTTTTGAAGATCAGGATTATATCGTAATCAACAAACCCTCCCAAATCTCCACCCTGGACGACCGCTCCGGTACCGGTGCAAGCATTCTGGGCATGGCCAGGAAGTACCATCCTGACGCACAAATGAACCACAGGCTTGACAAAGAAACTACAGGTGCACTGGCAATTGCCAAAAATCCTGAAGCTTATAGGGCCCTTTCCATACAATTTGAAGATAGAAAGGTAAAAAAAATATATCATGCGCTTTGCGATGGTTTACACAATTTTAAGGACCATGTTGTAAAATCTGCTATCCTCACGTTAACAAAGGGTACTGTAAAGATCGATAACAAGGAAGGAAAACCAGCAGAAACAATTTTCAATACATTGCATGCCTATAAGCGCCATACTTTGGTAGCTTGTATGCCTATAACGGGCAGGATGCACCAGATCAGGATACACCTTTCAAGCATTAAAGCACCTATAACAGGCGATGAGCAATATGGAGGAAAACCATTTTTTCTTTCCTCAGTAAAAAAGAAGTTTAATTTGAAAAAAGATACAGAAGAGCTACCTTTGTTTAGGAGAGTAGCTTTGCATGCAAATGCTTTGTCTTTTACCTTGATGAACGGGGAAGTTGTTGAAATAACAGCACCTTATCCGAAGGATTTTCAAATCCTGATCAACCAATTAGAAAAAAACAGTTAAAATTACATTTTAATCAATGGATCGATAACCCATCTTAATCTGTACTTTTATTGATTGATAGAAAAAAAATATTTCTAATTAACAGTAGATCAACCAGATAGCAACCTATTTCTTGGAACGGAATCCACGAATTAATCTATCCTAAATTATTTCCTGATCTTATTGCATTTACAAATTATAGCTTCTATCTTTGTGTCCCTTTTTGGGAGGTAAAGAATATTATTTATTATTAAACCATATATTTAAGGTGGATACTTTAAGTTATAAGACAATATCTGCGAACAAATCGACAGTAGAAAAAGGCTGGGTGATTGTGGATGCTGAAGGAAAAATCCTGGGCCGTCTGACCAGTGAAATTGCAAAAGTTATCAGGGGAAAGCATAAGCCATCCTATACACCTCATGTTGATTGCGGGGATAATGTTGTTGTAATCAATGCCGATAAGGTAAGGATGACTGGAAAGAAGTGGGATGACAGGGAGTTGATTTCCCATACCGGATATCCTGGTGGCCAAAAAAGAATAAGCCCACGACAGCTTAAAGCAAAATCATCTACGTTGTTAGTAGAAAGAGCTGTAAGAGGTATGCTGCCAAAAACAAAATTGGGACGTGCTTTATTCAGTAATTTATATGTTTACGCAGGTAATGAGCATCCTCATGCTGCTCAACAACCTAAAGAAATAAAACTATAAAAGAACATTAATGGAAGTTGTAAATACCATAGGTAGAAGAAAAACCTCAGTTGCCAGGATCTATATGGAGAGTGGCCAAGGTGAAATTATAGTTAACGACAAAGCCCTTAAGGAATACTTTGCGTCCGAAATATTAGAAACCATCGTAAGGCAGCCATTAAAATTGGTGAAAGTTGATGGAAGCTATAATATTAAGATAAATGTTGATGGTGGAGGCACAGCCGGGCAAGCGGAAGCAGTGAGGTTAGCTATATCCAGGGCCCTTTGTGAAATCAACCCTGAATTTCGTTCTCCTTTAAAGAAAGAAGGCTTTCTTACCAGGGATCCAAGGATGGTAGAGCGTAAAAAATACGGCAGGGCAAAAGCAAGGAAAAAATTCCAGTTCAGCAAGCGTTAATATTATATCAGAATACTCTTTTGTACAGGCTATAGGTTTCCTATACCTGTATAAATTTTATAAATAAATATACTTAAATTATTTAATGGCTAAATTAGAATATAAAGACTTACTGGATGCTGGTGTTCACTTTGGGCACTTAAAGAGAAAGTGGGATCCAAGAATGGCGCCGTACATTTTCATGGAGCGTAACGGCATTCATGTGATCGATCTAAACAAAACGCTTGTATGCCTCGACGAAGCATCTAACGCAATCAAGCAAATCGTACGGTCAGGTAGAAAAATCATGTTCGTAGCGACAAAAAAGCAGGCAAAAGACCTGGTAGCTGCCGAAGCCAAAAGGCTTAAAATGCCATATGTTACCGAAAGGTGGCTGGGCGGAATGCTTACCAATTTTGCTACCATAAGAAAATCTTTGAAGAAACTTACTTCCATCGAAAAGATGATGAAGGAAGATACTTACAAAAACCTTGCAAAAAGGGAAAGATTGATGGTGACCCGTGAAAAAGAAAAGCTAGAAACCATATTAGGTGGTATTGCTGACCTTACACGCCTTCCTGCAGCCCTATTTGTAGTAGATATCAAAAGAGAGCATATCGCTATTAAAGAAGCCCATAAATTAAACATCCCAATTTTTGCAGTAGTAGATACGAACTCTGACCCTAACCAGGTAGATTTCCCAATACCTGCAAATGACGATGCTTGGAAATCAATCAACTTGATTGTAACGGCGTTCGGACAAGCTATAGAAGAAGGTTTAAGTGAGAGAAAGAAAGAAAAAGACGACCAAAAGCTGGCTGAAGAAGAAACCGCCAAACGTAAAGTTGACGAAAAAGAGGCAGTTGAAGAAGGATCTGATAATTAATCAAATATAATATTGATAATTTAAATTGAACATCGACAGTTTGTATCGGTGTTCAATTTTTTATTTTAGAAGGACCATATTTTTTATAAACACCAAACTATACACACATGGCTATTACAGCGCAAGAGGTAAATAAACTCAGACAAATGACCGGAGCCGGTATGATGGACTGCAAAAAGGCACTCACTGAAGCCAATGGGGACTTTGAGGCTGCTATCGACCTGCTAAGAAAAAAAGGGCAAAAAGTAAGTGCTTCCCGTTCTGACAGGGAAACTACCGAAGGATCTGTTTTTGTTAAAACCAATGGAGACCAAACTGAAGGTATACTTATTGCATTAGGTTGCGAGACAGACTTCGTTGCAAAAAACGATTCTTTTGTTGAGCTAGGCAATTCTATATTGAATGTCGCCTATGAAACAAAAGCCCAAAGCATAGAGGAGTTAAAAGCCCAAAAAATTGGAAACCTTTCAGTTGAAGAAAAAATTATTGAATTGGTAGGGAAAATTGGTGAAAAAATAGATATCGTAGCATTTGAAAATTTGAAGAGCGAAGCCGTTATTCCATATATCCATGCAGGAAACAAACTTGGCGTACTAGTAGCATTAAAAGGCGGTACTGCCAACGAAGTTAAAGATGCAGGCAAGGATGTTGCCATGCAAATAGCTGCAATGAAACCTGTTGGCGTTGATAAAGACGATGTTGACCCTTCTTTAATAGCAAGGGAAATCGAAATAGGTAAAGAACAAGCAAGGGCAGAAGGTAAACCAGAAGAAATGCTGGAAAAAATAGCCCAAGGCAAATTAAATAAATTTTATAAAGACAATACTTTATTAAACCAGGCTTTTGTTAAGGACAATTCATTGACCATAGCAAAATATCTTGACAATGTAAAAAAAGGCTTAACTGTTTCTGCTTTTAAAAGGGTTGCTATCGGATAATCCTCCGTATAATTTTAATTTAATATAAAAAAGAGGCCTGGTGCCTCTTTTTTGTTTTGTGGATTTTGATCTATTGCAGTGTATTAT
>JALZND010000509.1 GCA_030857845.1 Bacteroidota bacterium
ACCTGGACCCACTCCCATTAGAGGGACAATGCTTCAGGAATATGGAAATTGCCCTGAAAGGTTTTCTTGATAAAGCCAATAATGCGGCTAATAAAATGAATAACCGTGTAGTACTTATTGGCATACTTCCGACCATTTCTAAAAAAGAACTGGAGCTGGAATTCATGACGCCAAACCCGCGCTATCATGCACTAAATGAAATGATCAGAACCCTCAAGGGAAATGATATTTCACTTTATATCAGGGGTAATGATGAACTTTCCATCCTTCATGATTCGGTACTCTTCGAAGCCTGTAATACCAGCTTCCAGATGCACCTTCAAATTCGTCCTGATGATTTTATTGCCAGCTACAATTGGGCACAAGCTATTTCAGGGCCTTTGCTGGGAATTGCCACCAATTCTCCCCTGTTACTGGGCAGGGAGCTTTGGAGTGAAACACGCATAGCCTTGTTTCAGCAAAGCCTTGATACAAGAACCTCCTCCTATGCATTGAAAGAGCAGGACGCCAGAGTCACTTTTGGAAATAGCTGGGCTCATACTTCTGTTGTGGAGATGTTTAAAAATGACATTGCGAGGCATAAAATAATCCTGCACAAAGACATCGATAAAAATTCACTGGAAGAATTGGAACAGGGAAGGGCACCTAAATTGCAGGCGTTGAACTTGCATAACGGCACTATATATCATTGGAATAGAGCCTGCTATGGCGTGGAAAATGGAAAAGCACATGTACGCATTGAAAACAGGTACCTGCCGGCAGGCCCTTCAACTCCCGATGAAATAGCCAATTTTGCTTTTTGGGTAGGCATGATGTCAGGCAGACCTGCTGAATTTGATGACATGTCAAACCAAATGGATTTTAAAGATGCAAAATTAAACTTTATAAAAACCGCCCGTACAGGCAAGGAGTCGATGCTGCAATGGCAGGACGAACTCGTTTCAGTACAGGACCTTGTTATTAAGAACTTACTCCCTATTGCCCATACAGGTTTAAAGAAAGCTCAGGTCAACCCGGAAGACATTGAATATTATCTGGGGATCATTGAAAAACGCACCCACAAATCAACCGGTGCACAATGGTGCATAAGCAATTACCGGGATCTAAACAAATTACACAAAAAAGACGATTCACTTACCATGATTACCAAAGCAGTTTATAAAAATCAGCAAACGGACCTTCCGGTACATGAGTGGCCACCGGTAGACAGGGAACTTGAAGCCCATGAGGCCGCCTACCTGGTAAGTCATATTATGAGCACGGATCTTTTAACCTTAAAAGTTAATGACCTTGCAGGACTTGCCAGCAGTATCATGCGCTGGAAGAATATCCACCACCTTCCGGTAGAAAATAACGAGGGCCAGCTTTGTGGCCTGTTAACCTGGGCACATATGAAAAAATACCAGGATATTGGAGAGGATACAGACATGCTACTGGTAGCTGATATTATGATCCGGGATCTTTTAACTGTCCGCCCTGAAACAGAAATAAAAACCGCAATTTATCTGATGCAAAGAAATGAAATAGGCTGCCTGCCGGTTATTCAGGATCGCTTATTAGTAGGTATCCTTACCAGGAACGATATCATCCCCTTTTTATCATGAAAGAAGTGTTCAGCAAAGCACTTAATAAATCTATTGCAATTGATCGGTCAATCGGAATATTAAAAGGAGCTCAGCAAGGCCCGTCTGTTATTTTCCTGGCCGGAATGCATGGCAATGAACCTTCGGGAGTGTTTGCTCTGAAGCAGGTTTTTGAATTACTTGAGCAAAGTAATGTTGCACTGAAAGGAAACCTGTACGCACTTGCTGGAAATCTTACCGCATTGAAATCGGGCGCAAGATACCATAGGCAGGATCTTAACCGACTGTGGACTACCAGCCGTGTTTTGCGACTTAAATCGGGAGAATTGGATATTGAAGATGAAGATGTAGTACAGCAACAGGAGCTGTATTCTTGTATCAAGGAAATCCTCGAAGATGATCAGGGGCCCTTTTATTTTATGGATTTACATTCTACATCATGTGAAACCCTTCCCTTTATTGTTTTGAACGACAGCCTGCTCAACAGGAAATTTACCCTTCAGTACCCACTACCCATGATCCTTGGTATTGAAGAATACCTTGAAGGTCCGCTACTCAGCTATATCAATGAATTAGGATATGTAGCGTTTGGCTTTGAAGCAGGACAACACGATGCCCTTTCGGCAATAGAAAATCATGAGGCATTTATCATGCTCTCCCTTGTATTTTGTGGCTGTATAGATGCAGATGATATTGATTTTACCCGCTATTTTGAACAACTTGCAAAGCCTACCCCGGAAATAAGACATTTTTTTGAAATTTTCTTTCTTCACAAAATTGAGGAGGGTGAAACTTTTCAGATGATGCCAGGATTTCGGAATTTTCAAATAATAAAGTCGGGGCAGAAGCTTGCCGTAAGTAATAGAAAGAATATTTTTGCAGCCCGGAATGCCAGGCTTTTCATGCCTCTTTACCAAACACAAGGATCGGAAGGATATTTTTTGATCCGTAAAGTGCCGCTTTTCTTCCTGAACTTATCAAAGTTGATTCGAAAGCTGAGGCTGGACTGGATGCTGCCACTCTTGCCTGGCATCTCCTGGGTAAGCAAGAGCAGGGAAATACTAAAGGTAAACCGACACATAGCCATAATCTTTACCAAACAAATATTTCATCTTATGGGATACCGCAGTAAAC
>JALZND010000510.1 GCA_030857845.1 Bacteroidota bacterium
ATCTTGGCATCTGCAAAATGAGTAAAAACTGCTTAAGTCCTGAATTCGACTATAAAAAACCGGCACCCCAAGCCCAGCGGGCTTGAACCCGAATAGCCCGTGATAACGGGCAATGTAAAAAATTACAGCCACAACCACGGAGTGGTTGAACAATGCATTATAACAGATATTTTTCCTCGAATTGAATATTGTGTTCTTCCAATAAACGCATATATTCCTCCCTGAAAGAAATATTTCGATATAGATGACACTTCTTCTTCTTCAAATTCCCCATATATCCTTAAAAATTGCCTCACAGTTGTCTCTTATCAAGGATTTGTCCCGGTTATTTATACTAAACACAATTGGATAGAGAATTTGCGTATAGGTGCGTATAGCTGATGTCATTTGTTGAAAAACAGGTAGGAGGTTTTTGAAATTTGTTTTGTGTGGTTTTATAATCGATAGATAATCTTAAACATTTTATTCCCGGAAATCAATTCCCGGCAGACAAATTTTTCATGTTCAACCCTTTCGAGGGTTGTAATGGTGATTTCGTTTGTCTATTCGGGTTAAAGCCCTTCAGGCTTTTGTAGCTCCTAATGGTATCAGCAGCGGTGGTTTAGTCTAAATTGGACTATACCTAACAAACTGAGTTCGACTATTAAAACCGGTCGTCAAGCCTGGATACCGAAAGCTAACGGGATTAATCTCAAAAATCTTTAATTATCCGGTTTCTTCTAACCTCAGAATGATCACGCAGGTGATGCGGAGATTCACCAACACATGTTTATCCACATTTTTAATCGAATTCGGGTTATTAAGCAATTCTTTTTTAATGTGATTTAATATGGTTTTCAGATTCGATAGCAGGGTAAAGCCGCTCGTTAATTTTCTCATTCCCTTCCCCTTCATTTTGGTAGTGCTTTTTTAGAAGGGTGGGCGAAGCACCTAAAAGATAAAGCATTACAAGGGCAATGTTTTGAAGTTGTTGATAGATCACGCCCCTCCTTAAAAATCTCCTGCCTGATGTAATTACAGCTTGGTCAAGTTTAATGAACCTGCCCAATTTCCTTAGCCTTTGCTGGATTTCCACATCTTCCATAATGACCATATCTTTAAAGCCATTTAAAACTCTAAAAGCTTCATTTTTTATAAAAAATGCCTGGTCGCCATAGGTAAAGAGGAGGTGGTTTATTTTGCTAAATAAGGAATAAAACTTTAAGGCATAATTTTCTGAATCAAACTTGAGGAAAAAGCTGCCTCCAATCACATTATTATTTTTCAATGAATCTACAATTTTTAATATGGCAGAAGGCAAAAGAAGGGTATCGGCATGCAAAAATAGCAAATGTTCACCTCGGGCAATTTCCGCCCCGGCATTCATTTGCAGGGCCCTTCCTTTCGGGGAGTATGTTACTTTAACCTGGGGAAATGTTTTCACTATTTCCATTGTATTGTCCGAACTTCCGCCATCAGAAACGATAACCTCAAATGCACCTTTTTGGGACATCACACTTAACAAGGTTTTGGCAATAATAGCTTCCTCATTTAAGGTGGGTATGATCACTGAAACCATAGAATCATTTTAATATTATTTGCAGATTGCTTGGTAGCATATCTAAAATCTGTATAAAAACTTGAGCATTTTCTTTATAAAAGGCGATAGGAAGTCATTGTACCTGTTCACCATCATGGTTTTATTTACCCGGGCACTTGTAGGGTAAGCATATATTTTATTGAATATTTCGCTGCTCTTTAGTCCTGCTGTATTTGCCAAAATCAGTTCCTGGGTTATCTCCCCAGCATGTGGGGCTATCATGCTGCCACCCAGTATTTTTGAATTGCCGGGGAAGAAATAGCTTTTTTCAAAAAATATAATCAATTTTCCATATTGGTAATCGCCCACAACAGCCCGGTCATCTTCCTTAAAATCCAAAGTCCTTTTTTCAAACTTGATGCCCTTTTCTATCAATTGCTTTTCGCTCAACCCAAAAGTAGCCACCTCAGGATCTGTAAATGTTACCCAGGGAAATGTTTCAAAACTCAGTTTTTTCCTCAAGGGAGAAAAGAAGTTGTTGATCAATAAGGTGGCATGCAGCTCTGCACCATGTGAAAATTTAAGGTTTCCAGCAGCATCTCCCGAAACATAAATTCTTTTATTAGTGGTTCTAAGATAGGGATCTACTTTGATTTTGCCATCTTCGGTTTCCACCCCGGCATTTTCCAGGGCTAAAGCTTTGAAGTCAAGCACCCTGCCGATGCCTACTAAAACTGCATCAAATTCAATCATAATTTCTTCTCCACCGCTGCTTTCGACCACTGCTTCATTTGCACTGGTAAATTTTTTTACCTTCGCATCAAGCAAAAATTTTATCCCTTCCTCTTCAAGTTTCACTTTTAGGATCACTGCTATTTCAGGGTCTTCTTGGGTCATTACCCGCTCTGCATGTTGGACCATGGTAACCTGAGATCCCAATCTTTGAAATGCTTGCCCCAATTCCATTCCAATGGGGCCTGCGCCTACCAATAAAAGCTTTTGCGGAAGTTCCTCAAGATCAAAGATGCTTTCATTGTCAAAATATTTTACCTTTTCCTCTCCAGGCACCTCAAGCTTGCGCGGCTTTGAACCCGTGGCAATCACAATTTTTCGTCCCGTAAATATCTTTCTGCCCACTTCAATAGAATCTTTAGAAACAAACCTTGCAGTCCCTAGGGCAACATCAATGCCCATATC
>JALZND010000136.1:0-2921 GCA_030857845.1 Bacteroidota bacterium
TCGCAGGCGTATGCATCCCTTATATATACTTTATCTGCCACCTCAATATACGCTGCCATCTTTTTAAATAATTTTTCAAAATAATCATTGGATATAGGATGGTTTATGTCGCCCCACCAAACTGAATCTTTGGTTTGCTCATCAAGTACTACAAATTTATCTTTGGGAGAGCGACCTGTAAATTCTCGGGTGTCACACATTAGTGCGCCATTTTCAACAAGAAAACCTTCCTTGTTTATCAGGGCTTCTTCAATAAGCTGTGCAGGGGTCAAATTCCAAAATGTTTTACCTTTGGGAGAAACACCTAAACTTTTCAGATCGTCTTTACTTGATTTTAACCCTATTGCTTCCATATGATTACTGGTTATGCTATTTTAGATTTTTCTTAAAGTTGATGAAGGTTCGTAGTATAGATAAATTTAATTTTATAGATAAATATAAAATTTTTAATAAATAAGATTTTTTTGCAAGCAAATTAATAAAAATTAAACATTATTGCCTTTTTATTTTAAATAATTCAATAGATTAATAACACTACACTATAGAGTATGTCTCAGATCGATCAGGTAAACAAGCATGGTGCCCCCGAACATTTAACTCCAGGACAGGCCGATAGGCATCCAAAAGCCCTTTACCTTTTGTTTTTTACTGAAATGTGGGAACGCTTCAGCTTTTATGGCATGCGGGCTTTGCTGATTTTATATGCTATTTCTGAGGTATCCAAAGGAGGGCTTGGCTGGTCGTCGGCAGATGCGGGCCAGCTATATGGTACGTATACCGGCCTGGTTTATGTAACGCCAATTATAGGGGGCTACCTTGCCGATAAATTTTTGGGATTTAGGTATGCTGTTATATTGGGAGGAATGCTGATGGCCTTGGGGCATGGCTCTTTGGCCATTGAAAATATGCCTGCATTTTACACTGGGCTTGGCCTGCTTGTATTGGGAAATGGATTGTTCAAGCCAAACATTTCTTCTATGGTAGGTCAGCTGTATCCGGAAGGTTCTCCTTTAAAAGATTCGGCCTATACTATTTTTTACATGGGAATAAATATTGGGGCTTTTTTGGGTGTTTTGGTATGTGGATACCTCGGCGAACAAATTAACTGGCATTATGGGTTTGGGGCAGCAGGTGTTGGGATGGTCATAGGCTTGATCATTTTCTACTTTGGTCAAAAAACTTTGGGAGATATAGGGCTAAAGCCGATAAAGGTAATAAATGCAGAAAAGGTGGAACGCCAGCCTTTGACAAAGGTAGAGCGGGAGCGGCTTTATGTAATTGTGGCCTTGTCGTTTTTTTCAATTTTATTTTGGTTGAGCTTCGAGCAAGCCGGGTCTTCAATGAATATTTTTGCTTATAAATTTACTGATAGGCATATTGATTTCCTAAATTTTGAAATTCCTGCAAGCTGGTTCCAGTCTGTAAATTCTTTGTTTATTTTTACACTCGCTCCTTTGTTTTCCATCCTATGGGTTAAACTTAGCAAGAATAACATGAACCCTATCGGCCCAATAAAATTTGCGTTTGGCTTATTGTTTTTAAGCTTGGGCTTTGTCGCCCTGGTTATTGGCTCATTGCAGATCCCTCAAGGAGCTGAGTCGGCATCTGTAGGCATGATATGGCTTGTGCTAGCTTATTTGTTGCACACCATGGGTGAGCTATGCTTATCACCGGTTGGTTTATCTTATGTAAATAAACTGTCGCCCCGTTACCTATTAGGGTTGATGTTCGGGATTTGGTTTATGGCAAATGCAATAGGTTATTATATAGGAGGGGCTTTGGCTGGAATGATCGATCAAATGGCCCAGGAGAAGACAATGTCAGAGTTTTTTATGATTTTTGTAATTATTTCTTTTGTGAGCTGTATCCTGCTATTCCTGGTTTCACCCATATTGAAAAAGTGGATGAATGGTGTAAAATAACCAAGATTCATTATAATCATTTATTCAACTTCTAAAATGCTCCTTTTAATTCTTTGGGAGCATTTTCTTTAGGAACTATAGTTTGAAAGAATTTAGTAATTTAAAAATGATTATAAAGCTCAGTCACAATTCCCTTCAAAAGATTTTATTGCATTTCAAATGCATCAATTATTAACGTTTTTAAACTAAATCAACATACATTTTAATTTTTTTGTATTAAATATAAAAATCCTTATCTTGGAAAGATTTTTTTGCTCTATATGTAGGGACATTTATTTTTTAAACAAGTATAAGATGCCAAATACTTTTGATTATATGATTGACAGTTCCCGGAAGAATGTTGTTTTAACATATAAGGGGAATATTACAAATGATTTTTTCAAAAATTTAATTCAGCTTGCAGAGGTTAAACTTGAAGTAATAGAGACAAATTGCAAATTGAAGAAAAAAGTGTTTGGCGTTATTGTTGAAGTTTTACAGAACATTTACCACCATTTTGAAGACCAACTGGTAAAGGAGAAATATTTCAATATCACATTTACTATCAGGAAAATTAAATCAGGTTATTTGATCCTTACAGGAAACCCCATTTCCAAACATAAAGTAAAAAACCTGCAAGAAAACATTGACTCCATCAACAGCATGTCACCTAATGAACTGAAAGGGAATTATAGAAAAATATTGGGAAACAATGATATTTCCCCTAAAGGTGGTGCTGGTTTAGGTTTGTTGCACATGGTTAGACATTCCGGATCTAAAGTAGATTATAAATTTCAGGCTTTTAATAAAGATTATTCTTTCTTTAATTTGAAAGTTGAAGTATCTTCCTGAAGTTATGAATAATTATTACCTTAAGTCTACCTCTAAAACCCCAAACATTGATTTTAAATACCGTGAAGGAGTATTTGAAATTAAAGGACGGTCTATTCCTGAAAACTCAATTGAATTTTATAAGCCATTGATTGATTGGCTTGATGAATATATTCAGCAGCCAAATGA
>JALZND010000136.1:2931-8617 GCA_030857845.1 Bacteroidota bacterium
GCCAAATGAAGTAACAATCTTATATGTAAAGCTGGAATACTTTAATACAAGTTCTTCAAAATGTCTTGTTGAAGTTTTTAGGAAATTGGAAAAGCTGCACAATATAGGAAAAGAAATAAAAATTCGTTGGTTTTATGAGGCAGAGGATGAGGACATGCTTGAGTCCGGGGAAGATTTTAAAGAAATTTTAAAAATTCCTATTGAATTGCTAAAACTAGAGCAGACCGATCAATAGCTTTTCGAACCTAAAAATTCAGCCTGTATTTGAAGTATAAATTCAGTGCAGGGATGGTTTTATCAAAGCCCCTTCCATATCCGGGGATACTATGTGTAGGAATAGGGGCTGGTTCATCAATTTTTGCCAATATCCTGAACCTCAATATTGCCCCCGCATAAAAATCGGCAAATATTTTGCTTTCAGTTAATACAATTATTTCGTACCATTCAGCACTCAAGTTCTTCCTTTCCACCTTTTCTATTCCGAAAAATCCTAAATAGTTAATGATACTGTATTCAATATCTTCATTAAAATTAGAAAAGCCATATCTTAGTCCAGCTGTAAAATTGGTTTTTTCCCCGGAAGCTATAATATAGTTTAAGCCAATCCTTCCATATTTGCCCTGGGAAATATAATTTGTGGCATTCTTGAAAGGTTGTTGGGGTGATAAAGTAGCCATTCCTCCTTCAAAATTTACAATGAACCTATCCTTGAAAATCAAGCCTATTGAACCTTCATACTTGGTTTCAAAGTCTACCAGTAATCCTAAAAATTTTAAATAATCTATTCCTATTTCAATCCCCGAAAATAATTTTGATTTTATTAAGAGTACTTCTGTTTTAGCTACCATTGGTTTTACAGGCAACTCGTCAGGCAAATCCAAATCGGGGGGAATTAGTACAACCTTAGCAGTATCAACAGGTACTGAAACAGTACTTGAAGGAATCGTATCCTGAGCCCATGCTTTGGTAGGGGAATTCAATACTAGAAATAATATGGAAAAACTAATAATAAAAAATTGCGTGAGTCTCATTAATAAACCTAGTTGTATCCAATTCTAATTCTAAAAATGTATGGTTATCTACAATAATATTCCTGGCTTTTCTTTTAATAATTCGATCTTTTACTGTTAAGTCCAAGTTATAGGTAACACGTACAGTTTCGGCTTCTGTCCTTCCATTAAAAAATATTTCATAGGCGGTAACTTCTTTATCGGCCAATAATGGAAAACGGAAAATTGAACTTGACTTGTTCTTGAGTTGTTTTTGTGGTGCGCTTTCAAGAACAAAAAGTTCATTTAATTCTACCTTGCCTTCCCTTAATGCTTTTAGGCTTCTTCCGGCACTGGTAATTTTAGCATTATTTTCTTTGATTTGATTTTCTTTTGCGAATTGATTTGTTTCTAATTCAATTCTTTCATCTTGAGATAAACTTTGGTCTGCCAAATCATTTTTTATCCCTATTAATTGAGAATTTAAAGTTAAGGAGTCACTTTTAAAAACAATCAATTCATCAGAAACTTTTTTAATACTTGATCCATCAATAAAAGATACAAAAAAGCCAGGATCTTCGGGGTCTACAAATCCATTATTAACAGGGTCTACAGGGTTTTTCTCACAACCCGAAATAAAGGCCGCTAATAACACAATGGAATAAACTAACATCATTTTAAAAATCCGCATCATTAGGATTGTATAAGCACGCAAAGAAAATAAATTTCTATAGTATTAAAGTTGATCCGAAGGTTTTATTTTATAAATATAATGATCTATTAGTAGCATATTTTAATTATATCCAACACAAATTAAAATACTTAATTAAAGTATCAATCAATATGGGTCTACATCAAATATTATCCTGGTATTTTTAAATTCTTTACTTTGAAGAATCAGCTGGCTTGTTTCTTGTAAAACGATTTTAACCCATGATAAATTTCCTTTGTTTCGTTGGATTTTTACCAGTAAGTCTACAAGGTAATTGTTCCTGATCCTGGAAATAAGTGGTTCATGAGGTCCCAGGATGATATATTGCGATAGTGAATCTTTAAATAAATCTTTTAATGCCAAAGCTGCTTTGTCAGCGATTTCTTTTCTTTCGTGCTTTAAGGTTATTTTTATCAGCCTTACAAAAGGGGGATAATGAAACCGTTGCCTTTCAGCAATTTCTTTAATATATAGATTCTTATAATCATTGTTGATGATCCTGTAAAGCACTTCCTGCTTTGGATTGGCCGTTTGAATTACCACAACACCCGTTTTTTCGCGCCTTCCGGCCCTGCCACTTACTTGTGTTATGAGCTGGAAACTCCTTTCATATGATCTGAAATCAGGAAAATGGATCAACCTGTCAACATCGAAAATCCCCACCAGGCTTACTTTATCAAAGTCCAGCCCTTTGCTTACCATTTGGGTGCCCACCAAAATATCGATGTTCCCTTTTTCAAATTCATCTATAATTGTTTGATACCCATATTTTTTCCTGGTGGTATCATAATCCATCCGCTGTACCTTTGCGCCGGGCAGCAGTATCTTAAAATCTTCTTCCAGTTTTTCGGTGCCAAAACCTACCGTTTTTATTTTTGAAGCCCCACAAGCAGGGCAGGAGGAAGGTATTTTCTCCTTGTGGCCACAATAGTGGCATCGAAGCTCATTGTTATATTGATGGTAGGTGAGACTGACGGCACAATTTATACATTTAGGAATCCATGCACATTCCTCACAGGTTAGATAAGGTGCATAGCCTCTTCTGTTCTGAAAGATGATAGCCTGCTCTTTTTTTGAAAGGTTCTCAGCCATTTTCTCTAAAAGCACAGAAGAAATTTCGCCCTTCATTAACTTCTTTTTTCTTTGGTCTGTAAGGTCGGCAATTATGAACTCAGGAAGCTGGGCTTCCCCAAATCGTTTGTGCAATTCCACAAGGCCAAACTTTCCTGTTTGAGCGTGATAATAGGATTCAATAGATGGTGTTGCTGACCCTAATAAAGTTTTTGCATGATGATGCCGGGCCAAAACCAATGCAAGGTCCCTGGCATGGTATCGCGGGGCTGGGTCAAATTGCTTATAAGAAATTTCATGCTCTTCGTCCACAATTATAAGGCCTAAATCCTTAAAAGGTAAAAGTACTGAAGACCGCACTCCAATGATTAGGTCAAACGCTCCATTGAGTACGCCATTCCAAACTTCCACACGCTCATTTGCTGAAAATTTAGAATGATAAACACTCATCCTTTTGCCAAAAATCTGAGCAAGCCTGTTTACAATCTGCGTAGTCAGGGCAATTTCAGGCAGGAGATAAAGCACCTGGTTGCCTTGGTCAAGTACATTTTGTATGAGCTTTAGGTATATGTTCGTTTTTCCGCTGCCTGTTATGCCATGGAGCAGAACGGTATCATTTTTTTGAAAATGCTCCATGATCTCCTTATAAGATTGCTCCTGTGCATCAGAAAGTTCGGGTATCGGTACTACATGTAAGGGGGTGCTGATCCTGGAAATATTCAGGTCGAATTCTTCAAAAATTTGCTTCCTTATAAGGGTATTTAAGGCAAAAGTAGAAAGACCTTCATCCTGGAAAACCTTTTTTGACAATCCTTCTCCATTTTTTTCTGGAGAATGAAATACGGGGATCGACTGTAGGTATTTTAAAAGGATGTTTTCTTGTTTTGGGCTCTTATTGAGTTGCTTGAAAAGGTCTTCGAGCTCTTTTTTATCCTCAATATATTTTACTCCAAGCCGCACCCTTTTTTCAATTTTTGGCTTGTAACGCTCTCTTATTTCTTCAAATAGTAGTATGGCTTGTTTTTGTAGTAGGGATTTTATGACCTTATTTATATTTGTAATACCTAAAATACCTGAAATGTCAGAATAATTTATGGTATTGTCTCCTTCCAGGAGGTCAACAATTATTTTTTCAGGTTCACTCAGCTCATGAAATTTGGTAGTTGGATTAAATGATGGGTTTATTTGTATTCTCGTTTCGCTATTTAACTTTAAACCAGACGGTATGGCTGTGTTGAAAACCTCTCCAATGGTGCACATATAATAATCAGCAATCCACCGGAATAAAGGCAGTTGCTGAGGGCTCACAATTGGATTTTCATCTAGCAATTCAAGGATATACCGAGCTTCGTATTGCGTAGGGGCTATTTCATGCAACTTTCCAATAAGGCCTGTAAGGATCTTCTTGTTACCAAATTGCACTATTACCCTACAACCGGGCTTCACCAGTCCATTTAATTCATATGGGATTCTATAGGTAAAAAGCTTTGGTATGGGTACCGGCAGGATTATATCTGCGAAGAGCGTTACCCTCTCAACTGTTTCACTGGAATTAAAGGTTAAAGCGGACAATTAAGCTTAATGGATTAGTTGAGACACAGCTTTTGCTACATTATTTACAGGCAATTTACAGGTTTTATTATAGCAAACATAGATAGTGGTTTTATTATTTATGCCCTTCTTTCCCTCCAATAGAGGAAGATTGCTGGAATCTTCGGTTCCCATTATAACTTTATTGGGGAAATAATATGTTTCAAACAAACTTCTGAATTTATCCGCTTCTTTACCGACAATGGCAACTTCTGCTGTTGGAACAATAAAATTTGCATATTGGCATGCCCAGTTTGATAGGTATGACGGCTCTAGCTTTATAAGTTTGCCGACTTTATCCACCATTTTTTTAGAAATTTCTTTATAAACTTCCCTATCCAAAATAATACCCAAAAAATTAAGGTTTAATGCCATTGCCGAATTTGATGAAGGTATAACATTGTCAAAGATTTCCTTTTTCCGTGCAATTAACTTTTCTGAATTTTTATCTGTATAAAAAAACAAGGTCTCTGTTTCATCATAGAAATTTTCCAGCGTATAGCCTGTCATGTCATCTGCACGCTGTATCCATTTTTCATCAAAAGTAACCTGATATAAAGCAATATAAGCTTCAATGACAAAAGCATAATCTTCCAGGTATGCGTCAATAGTTGCTTTCCCGTTTTTATAGTTTCTCTTTAGCTTATTATTGATAAACATTTTAGATTCTATAAAATTTGCGTTCTTAAGGGCCATTTGCAGGTATTTTTGTTCTCCAAATACAGCATAAGCGTCACAAATTCCTTTTAGCATCAGCCCATTCCATCCCGTAAGGATTTTATCGTCAAGTCCGGGCCTGGGCCTTTTTTCCCTGGTTTCAAAAAGTAATTTGTTGGATTTTTCTACCAGTCGTTGCAATTCTGTGAGATCTATATCATTTGCAAGGGCAAATTCTTCATCGCTTTTTTTCTTGTGCAGGATATTATTGCCATTTTCCCAATTACCATGAGGTCCCGCATTATAATATTTTATCATCAATGGGGCATCTTCCATAAGGATTTCCTCAAGTTCCCGGAACTTCCAAACATAATATTTTCCTTCTTCTCCTTCGCTGTCAGCATCGAATGCAGAATAAAATCCACCATCAGGATCGGTCATCTCACGCTCCACAAATTTTATTGTATCATGGACAATTTTTTTGTACAAGCCATCTTTTGTTATATTATAGGCTTCAGAATATAAGCTTACAAGCTGTCCATTGTCATAAAGCATTTTTTCAAAATGAGGCGCAAACCAATGATTATCAGTTGAATATCGTGCAAATCCACCTCCAATTTGATCATAAATGCCCCCAAAAGCCATTTGGGTAAGGGTTAATTTAAGG
>JALZND010000511.1 GCA_030857845.1 Bacteroidota bacterium
ACCTCCCCCGGCAATCACCAACTTTTTGCCCCTGTAATGTTCTGGATCTTTTATCATATAAGAAATCCCTTTACCTTCAAATTGCTCCAGGTTTAGAATTTCAGGCTTCCGGGGCTCAAAACAACCAAGGCCGCCAGCTATAACCACAACTTTAGCCTTTATTTGTGTTTTATCGGATGTTCCCAGCAAAAAACTTTGATCATCCAGCCTCTCAAGGCTTTCAAGACGCTCTCCCAAAGAAAATGTTGGGTTGAATGGCGCTATTTGCTTTTTAAGGTTATCTACAAGCTCTTGGGCTTTAATTTCAGGAAAGCCTGGTATATCATATATAGGTTTTTTCGGGTATATTTCTGATAGCTGCCCTCCAATTTGTGGCAAATAATCCACAAGATGGCATCGCATCTTTAACAGGCCTGCTTCAAAAACAGAAAATAACCCAACAGGTCCAGCGCCTATTATACAAATATCAGTCTTTATCATATTCTTAAAAATTTTTGCAAAAATGTATAACAATAATTAGTATAACAACAAATCCTTAAAAAAAAGTTTTTACCAGATCTTATTTATTTAATGGTTCTAAATTTTCATATATGGCATTAAGGATCCTCTTAAATTGATTGAAATCCGATTCACTTAATCCTTCCCAAGCCTTTAACCTGACATCTTTTATCTTTGGTTGAATTGTAGCAACTTTTTCTTTACCTTCTTTAGTAAGTTTTACCTTAAAACACCTCCTATCTTCCAGGTTGATTTCCCGTTCTGTTAGGCCTTTCTCGCATAAAAGGTCAATGATCCGGGTAAGCGTAGGGGTATCTTTAAATACCAGTGTTGCCAATTCTTTCTGGTTCAAATCATTAGCTTCAGAAAGATGCCGCAATACCAACCATTGATCTACTGTAATATTAAAGCCCATTTCCTTGAAACGGCGTTGCGCATACTGCTTCACACTTTTCGCAGTCTTATCCAAAAGAAACGAATACATGCTATAAGGCTCTTCCATGTAACAATAATTAGTACAACAACAAATTTAGAGTAAAGGGATTAATAATGCAAAACAATTTCTATAAAAATGAAGCAAGACCTTAATGTTGATGTAATTTATGGAAGGGGGCTTCTCATAGCATGAAGAAAATGTATAATCTAACCCGTTGTGTGAACTAAATTTTGCTTTTTATAGAAATTGAAACCTTCAACCCCAAGCTTTTTTACATTGAGTTTTTTTTTTCTCAATCCTGTAGGGATTGAATGTGAATAACGCCGTAAGAATTGCGGTGTAAAAGTAAACAAAAACCCCAACCATGAAGTGGTTGAACTAAAAGCAAGAATTTTGCTTATGAGAATGAGTTTTGTTCAACCCTTTCAGTTGATCATGAATGATGGAAATTCAGAAGTAAATTTCAGTAAAATGAAATTATTCGGAAAGGATGATATTATCTTTCATGGTTAATTGAAATGAACCAAATCCAAAGTCAGGTTATTATAGATATAATCCCGAAGGGATGAAATTATTATAGAAGATCCTATTAAGGTTCTATAAAACCCCGAAGGTATGACATTATTTTTAAATGATACATTTAAAAAAGATCCTTGGATTCCGTTTTTGGTGTCAACCTTTAAGAGGCTTTCTGCACTTAAATTTGGACTTTAGATCAATATATTTCTATAAGAAATTTTTTTCAACCTAAATGACATAAGGACTTAATCAACAATAGATTTTCACATCAATTTGATTTCTAATGAATATAAATTTACACAACAGGTTAATCTATTAATAAACAATGAGGACGTTCTAAAAGACTCAAGCCAGGGATCTTGTAAATTCTATTTTAATCTTGAGCTGGAACTTTTCTATTATTTTAAAGATCTCCTTCAGCGTAACCTGCTCTACCTTTGTTAGCTGGTTTGGGTCGAGATAATTATCAGGATCCCTGTTGTCTTTTATGATCTGTCTTGATTGCATTTTAAGCCTCATTCCCATGAGATAATAGTAAGCCTGAAGCAACTCGTTATATTCTACTTCTGAGAAAATTTTATTTTCGTACAATGCCTTTATCCTTTCCCCCGTATTGGTTTTAAAAATCCTATGCCTCAAGGCAAATACCCGGACCATGTCTACAATAGGTGTCATGGTCTTTTTTATATCGAATACATTTTTTTCGCCCTTGGTAATTGTCCTAAAATTATTGAAAAAGGTAAGTGGAGATTGATAAAGCAAAGCGTTTTGTGCCAGATGATAAAGAAATACTTCTGAAGGCTCCCTTAATTGTTGTGAAATGAACTCCCTTAAGTTTTCTATCAAATCCGATTGCCCATATATAAGCCGATAATCAAAAAATGTAGAATAATTCATGACCGACTCCGGGTCAGGTTCATTGATCCAGAGGTCATAATTTTTCTTCCAATGCGACAATGAATGGGTCCATTTAGGGTTTTTGGCCATTAAACCTCCAGTACAAAAGCTAAAGCCGATATGGTTGAGTTTTTCTGATACCTTTGATGCAAATTCAAGGAAATAATCACGTACAAGCTCCCGCTGTTCATTTGCTTTATCTTCATAGATGATGGCATTGTCCTGGTCGGTCTTAAGGGTCTGTTCTTTACGGCCTTCGCTGCCCAAAACTATAAAAGTGAATTTTGCAGGTGGAGGCCCCATTTCATCTATGGTAGCTTCAATTACTTTTAGAAGAATTGTATCTGATATTGATGTTATGAC
>JALZND010000512.1 GCA_030857845.1 Bacteroidota bacterium
CTTTACAGTACCTTGTCCAGCTTTAAATTCAAAATTATTGGGAGCGGAAATGATATAGGTAACATCTGAAGTGGAAGAAGAAAAATCTGAAAATGACCCTTCAGCTACCCTTATATCGCCTAAAACTATATAACCTCCGCCCAGGCATAAATTGGTACCGCCCGATGCAGGTGTAACCTCTGTATCAGCATAGGCGCTATGGCTATAATTTACACAAAATATAGCCGTCCATATAAGACAACCAATAATTTTAAAGTAATTTTTCACTCATTTAAGAAATTAACAATATTTTAAGATTGGGCATCATTATAGTAAATCAAATATATTTCAACTTTTTATACTTCATTGGACGATTTGAATAAGAAAATTACATAAATGATAAACAAAGTGTTTATACGGGATATCTACTTTCGTAAATATTCCACTTGTGTTAAACAGAGGCTACATAGTTTTACAATAAAATCTATTCTGAGAAGATTATTTAGATACACTTTTGCCTCTTTTCCATCCATGGATATGATGCTCAAAAACATATGCTACTGAAAGGTTCAGGACCTTATGTGACAATTCAAGATTGTCGGAATAATCTTGCATGTTATAATTAGCACTATTTGCTTTGCCCAGATAGGAATGGCCTTCGCTATACCTTGCTTCAATCAACATTTTTCGGCCATGTTGTACAGGAAATGATATTCCTGCCCCAAAATCCAACCCTACCTGAAGGCGGTTAGCATCTTGAATATATACTTTTCCATATTCTTGATTTCTTTCTTTAAATTGTAAAGTATAGGCATAATCTTTGACTCCTTCATCTTTCAGGGACGAGGTAAGCAATCGGCCATTGCCTCCCAACCAATAAGAGAGGTTAGGGCCAACATTTACAAAAAAGCGCCTGTATTTATTACCTGTACTGTAACGCAACAATGCCGGCACCTCAATGAAATGGTTCCTCTCCTGATGCCTTAAAAAAGGATCATAAACCCCATGGATGGACCTTCCTTTTAGGGAATAATTTGCTTCAAACTGAAGCGAAAAAGGATTGTTAATCCAAACATTTACCATTCCTCCTATTGTAAATCCGGGAAGGATAGAAGTTGTTACACTATCAGCATATTCTTTGGTATTTGAATATTGCATAGTAACAGCCTGGACTCCAATTTTTGGACCTATCAAAAGCTGGGCTTTTGCCGTAAGGCCGATAACCATGATCATTAAAAACAAGGATGTTCTTTTCATTGCGTATTTTATGGTTTAAAAATACACTAATATTAAAGAATTCCGCTGGCCAAGCCTCGAACCATAGCTTCTAACCATGTATGGTTATGTATGCATGTAAATAAAATTACTGTTTACAAATAGGTAAAATTGATTACGCTTTTGGAGGTTTGGATTTAAGGGTAGATGCAGTAAATAATCTATATTATTAATTATCCCTGGTACAATTCACTTAAAATCAAATAAGGCAGCCCCATACTCTACTTGGATTTTTAAGAGGGCATTCCTTAAACTTATTTATTAATTACCAATTGATATAAAATTGCACCTTGGTAATATTTTCTTATTATAAAGAATGAATTATTGTATGGAGGTTCGGAACTTTAATATTTTAAAATTAAACCGTACTAAAAGACTTTAATTGAAATCTGCTGATGTGCATAAAAATTGAATATAGATCATTTTATAGACCCTCGGCGATCATTTTGCTTTGGTTGGCTTTATTCTTTGCAAATGATGCATGGGCACAAAAACCTACTATTTCGGCAATCAACAAATCAAACTCGGAGGTTGATGCCACCATTCTTATAACTGGCAATAATTTTGGAACGGACAAAAATAATATTGCAGTGTTTTTTGGAGGAGCAAAAGGTGAAATTTCAACGATAGCAAATAATCAATTGGAGGTAAAAGTACCCCCTTCTACTACATATGATAATATAAGCATCACAAATCTTACAACAGGTTTAACAGCATACAATAAAACTCCCTTCTTTTTAAGCTTTGGTGGATCTGGTTTCAACTCTTCACCATGGAGCACACAATTTAATTTCCAGGACACTACAAAGCTTAACGAATTATGCATGTGCGACTTTAACGGCAATGGAAAACTGGATATTGCCACTGCAAATAATGCAAGCAATTTTATATCAATATGGAGAAATACCAGCAACCTGAGTACAATCAATTATTCCAGGACTAAAATTAATGTGCTGTCACCAACATTTAGTGTAACCTGTGGGGATATAGATGGAGATGGAAAACCTGACCTGGTTCTTTCTAAAGATGGAACCAATAGGGACAGGATATTTGTGTTAAGAAATATTTCTACTACCGAAACAATTGCATTTGCTTCTGTTCAAAATTATTTCACCACGAATTTTGGCAGCATGCTCGTGAAACTAAAAGATTTGGACAATGATGGTAAACCCGACATCATACTGACGGACAGGACCTCAACAAACAATAAAATATTCATTTTTAAAAACAGCAGCGTACCCGGCACAATATCCTTCGATGCTACAGCCATAGAACTTTTGTCTACGGCTGCAACTTCACATGCTTTGGAGGTAGCAGACTTAAATGGTGATGGTTATCCTGAAATAATAATTTCCCCAGAAATTGGTGAAAACGTTTACGTTTTTACAAACAGCAGCTCTCCAGGATCCATTTCATTTCCAAAAGTAAAGGTATTTACTGTTCCTGGCTCGAT
>JALZND010000137.1 GCA_030857845.1 Bacteroidota bacterium
CCATAGTTGGTGTAAAGAGCAATTATGGTATGCTTGACGAACCGCCCGGTACGAGAACCGTACGCCGGGTGGTGTGAGAGGCTTCCCCGTCAGCTCAGGCTGGCGGGGCGTCTACTCGATTGGTCTCACGTGATTTTTACCAGATTAGCTTTATGTGAGCATATTTAGAAAAATTCTCATCCTTCGAAATGATGGTCAACCTTTCAAATTTAGCTTGGGCAAGTAAAATTCTGTCAAAAGGATTCTATGATGGTCTTCTAAGTGTAATGTTTCCAGAATATGCTCAAAAGCTATTGGAAGAACTTCGAAATTATTTTTAGAGAGATATGTGGCCAATTCTTTTAACTCAAACAACAAATCCAATTTGCCAATTTTAATTTTAATCGCAATTTCCCAAAAGGATGCTATACTGATAAAACACCGATTCTTGGGTCTAATATTATTTTTCGGGAAGTGAGAGAAATTCGCTCGTCTCCGCTCAAAAACCAGAGAAAAGCATGAGTGTCTAAAAGGTAAAGGTTGTCCACTATATGTAATCCTTAAAGTCCTCCATTGGAGCATCAAAATCTTCAGACATTTGAATTTTGCCCTTTAAGCTTCCAAAAAAACGAGGCTTTTTCCTTGAATCCTTTTTTGTTTTGGTTTGAAGGAACTCCACAAAGTCCTGAACCTCTTGTTTGAGATTTTCGGGGAGCGAACTTATTTTATTATATAGGCTTACATTATTCATATCTCTAAATTAACGATAAATTTAACAATCTGTTCAAGAACCTCTTATTTCTCGCTTGAGCCCAACGAGTAGCGCTTTGCGAAGATGGCGGATAGAAAGCGCAAATTGTCACCTGGCACAAAACTAAGTTAAATGTAGAAAAATTTCGAGAACCACGTCACCCGCCATTTTTGCAAAGCGCATGTTATGCCCTCGTGCTTTTTTTCTCGATGTTGCTTTTAAGGTCAACAAGTCGCTGTTTAACGTTTTTCTCTAAGTTGTTTTTAATAAAATTTGTCAGTAAGCCAAATGGAAAACTAAGTGAAAACGAATATAAAAAAGTTACTTCTGTTTTATGTGTTGCGATTTCATTAAATGTCCAAGAGCCTAAAAAAGATTTGAACATATAAGGTCCACTGGTCATTTTAATTGCTGTTACTTTTGGACGATTGTAAGTAACATATTCTGTTACCATACCAAGTCCATTTTTAGCAACACAATAGGCTTTAACGCCCTTGTTCGCAGATGTCGCTCCTTCCATTAGGTCGGCTTTTTTCAAAAAAGTGTCCCAAATTAGCCTTTTTTTATAGTCTTGAGTGAAGTCAAAAACAGTTTCAGAACTTTCGTCAATTATGATTTTCTCTGTAAACTTTATTGCGCTCATTATTCAGAGTTCTTTTTTATGGAAGTCAGCAAATAACGTTGGAACGCTTTTAAAATAAGTCGTACTGGAAGATTAAATAAATAATACAGGCGACTGTTAATACTATAAGTTGTTGTAAGTTTTAAAGTGGTAATTTGTCCCTTAGTAAGTAAATAATATGCACCAGAAGGAATTCGAAAAACACCTTCGGAAAGTTCAAATACATAACAAACCCTAAAACCCTTTTCAGGGTTAAAAGAAAAGGAATATTCCGTGAATGGTCTCCATTCTAAAATCTCCTGTATAAATCTTTTTCCGTTGTCAAAGTAAGCAATTCGTTTGCCTCCTTTACCTTCCGAAATCAACTCTGCTCTCATCGGTTTTGGAATGTCAAGAAGCTTGAAAATAATTGGGTCTGAAAACTGCTCAATTTTAACATTAGTAATATTGTCCCAAATAGTTTCTGGTCGACCGGATATATCAATTTCCGAGCAAATTATCTTGGTGATATGTCTACCGTTCTCAGTCAAATTTTCGATTGTTCGGGTTTTTTCTTAGCATGGGGCATAGCTTAAATAAAGTCGCACCTATTGCGCCTTTATCTCTAATGTCAGTAAGATCTCAATAGGAACTAAAATGCCAAACATATATAATATGCTAAAGTTGAACTAAAAAAAATTTATTATTTGTTCATAATCAATATTACTTCAAAATAATACTCAATATCAAAATGTATTATTCTCTAACAAAGAACTATTATAAAAATCTTTAAATAAATAATTTTTAACCCAGCGAAAGGTATTTTTGGTTTATATGTATACTATCCAAATAGAGAATTTTTACAAATTAACCACCTTGATAAACTTTTCAAGATGATTAAATTGTTACCATATCAATGCAGGAATATAATTTAGAAAACATCATACAAGTGCCCAGATTTGAAGAATCAAATGGCTTTTATACCACTAAAGAGAGAAGCCGATTGATGTCCAAAATCAGGGGAAAAAATACCAAACCTGAATTACTTTTAAGGAAAGCACTGTGGCATGCAGGGTTACGGTACCGAAAAAACTTCAAAAACCTTCCAGGCAAACCTGACATTGTCAATAATAGGTTGAAATTAATTATTTTTATAGATGGTGAATTTTGGCATGGATATCAATGGGAGCTTAAAAAAGATAAAATTAAATCAAACAGGGCTTTTTGGATCCCAAAAATCGAAAGGAATATGCAAAGAGACCTGGCGCATAATTTTTATTATGAACAAAAAGGTTATAAAGTCTTTAGGTTTTGGGCACAAGAAATTAAAGATGAACTAGGGAGCTGCTTAAAGCAGGTCCTGGATTATTTGCATATAAAAGAAGAAGCGGGTTTATCTAAATATTGAACTCCTTTCTTCTTATATATTTTTATTATTCCGCATTAATTAAATCAAGCCAAATAATTCTGTCCAAATAACTCTTAAATAATTAAACCTTTAAAACTATTTTCAGTTTATATGTATATACATATATATTTAAATTAAAACTAGACTATTATGGCAATGAATTGGAAAATAGACCCGTCACATTCTGAAATACAATTTAAAGTAAAGCACCTGATGATAACGACTATTACAGGATACTTTAAAAAATTTGACCTTAATGTAGTAACAGAAAACGACGATTTTAATACTGCTTCCAAAATTAAATTTACAGCAGATATTGAATCTATCGATACAAACAATAAACAAAGGGATACACACCTAAAATCAGCTGATTTTTTCCATGCCGATGAGCATGGCCAGGTTCACTTTGTAAGCAAAAGGTATGAAGGATCAGGAGATGAAGCAAAATTGCATGGAGACCTTACCATTAGGGGAATTACAAAACCTATAACCCTAAATGTTGAACATGGAGGACAGGTGGTAGATCCTTACGGGCAAACCAAAGCGGGTTTTTCTGTGACAGGAAAAGTAAACAGAAAAGATTTTGGCCTTGTATGGAATGCAGTGACAGAAGCCGGAAGTGTAGTAGTTAGCGATGAAATAAAAATATTATGTGAAGTACAACTGGTAAAAGAAGCCAAAGAACAATTGGTTGCTTAAATTTTTAATCCCTTTGTTAAAATTTCTACTTAATAAAGAAGCTATTTGTAAATACAAATAGCTTCTTTATTATACATCCTTAAAATTCCACACTTTAATATCCAAATCCCTATTTAAAAGGTTTAAGAAATTATTTAAACCGAAAATTGCTTTAGCAAAAAAACTGGAAATGAGCTATAAAAAGACATAACATAGCATAAACTCTTTTAAATTTTAGCTGGATTCTTCATCATAGTTATAGCTTCTCACCAGCCTGCCTCTCTTGTTGTAAAATTTCCATGCCCCTACTCTTACATCATTCAGGTACTCACCTTCTGCCTCCAGTCTACCATTATCAAAAAAATACTGCCATTGATTTTGTTTTCCACCTTCTAAAATTACCCCCACAGATGACGGGTTACCATTTTCATAATAATATTCCCAACGGCCATGGGCGGCCCCCAGCTGAAAATTACCCGTAGTACTTAAATTTCCATTGTCGTGGTACGCCAGCTTAGTTCCGTTGCCATTGGTTAGTGTACCCCGTGGCAGAGTATCTCCAGTAACGTGGTAATATTTCCCAATTTCAATTAATTTGCCATTTTCCCAGGTTTCTTCTTGGTTCAGTTTTCCATTTTTATGGAAAGTGCCCCATAAACCATGTTCCATTCCATATATAAAGCCGCCAATAGATAGCGCGCCCCCATTATCATAATAATTGAACCATTGACCGTCTTCAAGGCCCAGTTTATACTCCCCTTCAGAAAGCAATACACCTTTTTCATTAAAAAATTTCCATAATCCTTCCTTCTGATCATTATTGTATTTTCCAATAGAATTTACGCCTCCATTATCAAAATAGGTAATCCACGGGCCCGTTCGTACACCAAGTTCATATTGGCCTTCCATTAATTTTTGTCCTGTTTGCGAGTATTCAAAATAAGTACTGTCTTGTAGGCCTAATTTATAATGCTTAATGACTTTTGCCCTTTTGTTAGGGTAATATTCTATCCAAGTACCTTTTGGTGTACCAGTTTCATAATATTCATTGGCGAGCAGGGCGCCATTTTCATAAAAATATTTCCACTCACCATGCGGTAAGTTGTTTTTGTACCTTTTGATTGTACTGCTCCTTCCGTCGGGAAAATACTCTACCCAAACACTGTCTCTTTCATCATCTTTATAAAATCCATCCACCTGTACCTCACGATGAGGATAGTATTGTCTCCATCTTCCATTTAGTTTACCTCCGTTATAGTTTTCTTCTTGCTCAAGGTTTTCATAAACATCATATTTCAGGACCTTGCCAACTAGCTGGTCCTCTTCGTAATTGTACCTTTTTTCTAGAGGGCCATGCGTGTGATAATCCCGCCACTCACCAGATTTTTTTCCTTGTGAGTATTGGCCCTTTGATTTAAAAGTGCCATTTGGATAATACTGAACAAAAGGACCATCCAATACACCTTCACGCATATTACCTGTAGAGGCTATTCTTTTATTTTCAAAAAATTCTTTAAAAGGCCCGTCCAAAACCCCGTTTTTAAAATGGACCTGTCTTTTTATATTTTTATTAGGATAATATTCATTCCAGAAACCATCTTCTTTGCCTTGGATATATTTACCTTCTTGTACTAAATGATTTTGAGGATTATAAAATTTCCAAATTCCTTCTTTATACTGTGAATCAATCATTCCTTCAGCGCGCAGCGTGCTATCTTGGTTATAGACAATACTCAATCCCTGCCCATTGGTTTGGTATAATGGCATCAACATAACAAGAAAAAATTGAAAGAATATTTTATCTACTTGGGTCATATATTATAAAATGTTTGCTTTAAAAATTGAGAAGGTATCTTTCCTTTAGAATCTGATCAAATTCCACCAATATCCTTACCATAATTTTAATTTTGTCCAAAATATAAAAAAACTATGAATGTTATAGATATTTCATCAATAATAGCATAAGACGTTCTGATCAATTTGTTATTAATTATCAAATTATGGTGTTTTAAAATTGAATTGCAACTGAAAATAATTATTTGATTAAGTCCATTAAAATCAGGAGGATTTCAAAATTAATTTTTAATAATGATAAATAGATTTGAACCACCATTGTTTAATCATTTAAAAAATGCTCAATTACTATCCCTGACAATCCAAAGATCTTAATATTATTTTTTTCAGGAATAGGCAATAGAAAAAATAAGAAAAAGATTAAAAAGTCTGTGATACCGCCTTTTTTATGTAATTTTGCACCAATAATTTTTTTACTGCATGGCAAAATTTTTACTTGTAGAAGACGATCTGACTTTTTCATTGATCCTTGAAGGGTATTTGAAAAATCAAGGCTTCAGTGTAAATATAGTACACCGTTTAAAAGAAGGAATTAAAGCAGTTGAATCACAAAACTTCAATATAATCCTCTTGGACTACCGCCTTCCTGATGGCATTGGTTTTGAATTGCTGCAGGTACTTCGTAAAAAAAACCTGCACATCCCTGTAATCATGATGACAAGCTTCCATGACGTAAGGATTGCAGTGCAAGCCATGAGGTTGGGAGCATTTGATTATATCACAAAACCAGTTAATCCAGATGAACTTTTGATGGTTGTAAAAGAAGCATTATTTAAAAAAGGAGAGCCATCGATTGCTATTGAAAAAAATGAAAATGCCCACCTGATAGAAGGAAAAAGTGATGCAGCAAAGCAGCTCCTAAACTATATAAACCTGGTGGCGCCCACAGATATTTCTGTAATAATTCAGGGGGAAAGTGGCACTGGCAAAGAACATGTTGCCAGGACCATCCATAGGTTAAGCAAAAGGTCAAAAGCTCCCTTTGTAGCCGTTGATTGCGGGGCAATTTCTGGGGAAATAGCAAATAGTGAATTATTCGGACATATTAAAGGCTCTTTTACCGGTGCTGTAAATGATAAACAAGGAATTTTTGAAGCCGCACAGGGAGGCACCATCTTTCTTGATGAAGTTGGGAATTTAGGCTATGACATTCAGGTAAAACTTTTAAGGGCACTGCAAGAAAGGGAAATTCAGCCACTCGGCAGCATCAAGAAGGTCAAGGTAAATGTAAGGGTAATAACTGCAACCAATGATGAATTGGCCACAAGTGTAAGAGAAGGAGATTTTAGGGAAGATCTATATCACAGGTTAAATGAATTTAAAATTAAAGTCCCACCCTTGCGGGAACGTGAAAATGACCTGGAAATCTTTGTTGACCATTTTATAAAATTGAGCAATGAAGAGCTTGGACGCAATGTATATGATGTTACTCCGGAAGTACTTACAATCTTTAAGAAATATGACTGGCCCGGAAACCTGCGGGAGTTAAAAAATGTAGTTAAAAGAGCGGTACTTTTAACTGAAGGAGAAATAGCAGGAAAAGAAAAATTGCCTGATGAAATGGTTTTTGCCATGTCAAACAAGACAAATCCAAAAATTGAAGGTCCTGACCTAAAAGCATTGCAGGAAGCTACAGAAAGAGAACAAATAGTAAAAACCTTGCAGGAAGCAAAATTCAACAAAACTAAAGCTGCAAAGCTATTGAACATAGACAGGAAAACCCTTTACTACAAAATGGCCAAATACAATATACATGATTAAATTGTTTGGCAAGTGTGATAATAAAGCTGGGTGTATTGTTATTAAATGATTTTAAACGGCCTGCAAATCCAATAAAAGCCCGTCAACTTCTTTGATAAGATCTTTAATTTCAACGATAATGTCTTTCAATTCCTGACCATAAGATTCTAAAGAACCTTTACCCATAAGGTCTACTTCCATCTTTCTCAAAGTAAAAGACAGTTTTGCTGATCCTAATTGCCCCAACCGACCAGCGAGGCGGTGAACAACCTCCCTGATTTGAGAACGGTCACCCTGGCTGATATTTTTCTTTAAAGCCTCCAAATCACTAAGGGTTTCAGATACAAATTGAGCAAGTATTTTCTTCAATTGATCTTCATTTCCCTGAACCATTTTCAATATGGAAGTAAGGTCGCATTTGGCAATATGTTTGACATCATTGAGTGGAATGGCTGGCCCAATTTCCCGGAAAGCTGCTGGTGGTGCCTCCTGCCTATTTAAAATATCAAGCAGCTCCTGTTCCTTAAAAGGTTTCATAAGGATTCCGTCAAACCCATGATTTAGAATGGCTTCACGCTCTTCCGGCAATGCCTGGGCCGTAACTGCATAAATTTTTACATGTTGCGGCACTTTCTTCCTCAAAGCATGACAAAGGTCAATTCCATTGATTTTGGGCATCCTTATATCCAGTAATACTACATTGCATGAATGATCCCATTGTGACTCTAGCACTTTTAATGGATCGATTGAGGTCACATGAGGTATTTTATATTTCTTTAAGATGGTAGCACATAAGTTTATTATAAAAGCATCATCGTCCACAACCAGTACCTTGCCCTTAAAAGTAGATTCGCTTTTCTTTTTGACATCTTTAGGAAAAACGAGCTCCCTTTTGACTTTCGAAAAAGGAATATCGACTATAAACTCAGAACCTCCACCTTGTTTACTAAATACTTTAATTTTTCCCTTTTGATTTTCCACCAGGGTTTTAACAATACTTAAGCCTAAACCTGTGCCACCGTGCGTTCTTGCAATAGATGTAGTTGCCTGTTCAAAAACATGGAAAATTTTATCAATATCTTGTGAGGGGATGCCCTCACCTGTATCTTTTACTTTAAAAGTAAAAAATATTTCAGGGCCCATTTCCTTACCCGATATTATGAGTGCTACCTGGCCTATTTCAGTAAATTTTACGGCATTTCCTACCAGGTTATAAAGCACCTGTCGCAACCTGAATGCATCCCCTTCCACCCATATTGTTTTTGATAAATTGTCAATAAGATCTAGCTTTATTGATTTTTTTTCGGCCGTTGCACGCATCGTATCTATTACCTCGTTCACCAACTGCTTCATTTCAAAAGGTTGATTTTCAAATATGAACCTGCCCGAAACGATCCTGCTGTAATCAAGTACTTCGTTTACAATATGCAATAAATGTTCTGAAGAATGATAAATGGCATCAATGGCCTGCCGTTTAGGGGTTTCATCTTGCCGTATCTGCTCAGCATAACCAATTATAGATTGAAGCGGGGTGCGTATTTCATGGCTCATATTTGCCAGAAATTGTTCTTTGATTTTTCCGGAATCCTCGGCCATC
>JALZND010000138.1 GCA_030857845.1 Bacteroidota bacterium
GTAAAAATCCGGAAGCCTTATAATGCCAATAGCGGAAATGATCATAAAAATCACCCCGATCCAAATAAATACAGAACTTATTACCAGGTGAAACATAATTAATTGTTCAGTCTTTTTATTAAATAATATGCAAAGGACATTGCCCCTAAAAATGCTATCAGCGCTAATATAATTGCTACATCAAGATAAGAGGTATTTGCCGTC
Organism: Bacteroidota bacterium; assembly: GCA_030857845.1. Lineage (GTDB taxonomy): Bacteria > Bacteroidota > Bacteroidia > Cytophagales > Cyclobacteriaceae > JALZND01. The sequence continues at coordinate 205 of JALZND010000138.1, forward strand.
AGAACCGCATAAATACAGGTGATGCCAATGATATTGGCGGCAAAAAGGTCAAAAGCTGTGACTCGATCAGGCAAGCTTGGTCCCATAATAAACCTTACCATTGTCAACAATAAACAAAAACTTAAAATTATAATGGCAATGATCAACGATACTTCAAAAATATTCATATTATTCAATTTAAATGTTTTATTATAAGGAGTTTATAAGCAATCTATGAATTTTAATTTAAGTATTCGTACCAATTTAATTACCAAAAAACAGATCAAATGCTTGTGTTTCATCATCTTGTTATTTCAAGTATCCTTCTTTCAAATCCATGCTTTATTTCCTGCTTCAATTCCTCAAGGTCATTGTTTTTAATATACATGGCATGTACATAAAGGATTTTCCGGTCATCGGTAACATCAATACTTAAGGTGCCGGGTGTAAGGGAAATTAAACTTGCCAGCATGGTAATTTCAAAATCAGAGCTTGCGTCCAGGGGAAATGCGATCACGGCAGGCTTCATTATAAATTTTGGCGTAACAACATCATAAGCAACTTTAACACTTGCCACAACAAGTTCTTTGATAAAAAAGAATATCAAACTAACTATTTTTGGGACTTTTCTAAAATGCTCCTTATGGTAAAAATAAGAAAGCAACCATAAAACTGTGTAAACCCCAAAAAACAAACCTATGGCTGTTGCAGCATTGAATGGAATGGCCTCTATGGAAAAATAGTTAAAAAAAATATATACAGTCAGGTAAGCCAACAAAAGGTTGATCAAATATATTTTTATTTTCTTCATATCAATCTTTCTTGCAATGAGAGTTGGGTACTTAATATTTATTTGGTCGTAACACAGCTTTAATGTAACCTTCAGGGTTAAATAATTGTTGCCCGGCTTCGGTTGCCATATTGAAAAATGGTTCAGGATAAATGCCGATCATCAAAATAATAATTGAAATTATTACTATCGGAAAAAGCATCAAAATATTTGATTTCCAGAATCTTAATTGAGAAAATTCCTTTAACTCACCTTGAGGGTGATCTTTCCAAAAAGCTTCGTTCCAAATCTTTGTTATATACAATAAACTTGCAACGCTGGCTGCCAAGGTAATGAAAACCAGTGTATATTCCTCAATTTGGAGGCCAGCCTGAATGAGCATCAGCTTGCCCCAAAACCCAGACAAAGGGGGCAATCCTGTAAGGGCAAATCCAGAGATTAAAAACAAGGCGGCAATAATAGGATGGCTGTTGTAGATGCCGCCAGTATCTTTTAATGAATAGGAACCCCCAAGCCTTCTAATGACCCCACTGATAAGCAGTAAATTGGTCTTTACCAGTATGTTATGGATCAAAAATAACACTGCCCCTGCCAAAGCCAGCGGAGTATAAAACCCTAGGCCCAGTATTATATATCCTATCTGGCTTATAATGCTGAAGGTAAGGACCTTTCTTATATCAGTTTGAATAATTGCCCCACCAACCCCTATTACCAAAGTAAATATAGCTATATAGAGCAGTATATTATGTGTAAAATCAACATCATGTGTATAGATTAGGGTGAAAAACCTGATGAGGCTATAAGCACCAACCTTGGTAAGGAGGCCAGCAATGAAGGCAGTAATTGCTATGGGCGGGGTATGATAGGAAGGTGGCAGCCAAAAAAACAGCGGAAACACTGCGGCTTTTATGCCAAAGGCTACAATAAAAAATATTGCTGAAAGTGAAATCAAGCCTGGTTGGGTGGTTTCCCGGATCTTAACAGCAATGTCGGCCATGTTTAATGAACCCGTTAATCCATATACGATACCGATGCCTGCCAGGAACAATGCCGATGCAAGGTAATTGATCACAACATATTTAACCGCACCTTCCAACTGTGCCTTTGTTCCCCCCAAGGTTATTATTACAAATGTCGATACCAGAATAATTTCAAACCACACGTAAAAATTGAAAATATCGCCCGCCAAAAACGCACCTGATATTCCAAATACCAAAAATAACAATATAGGAAAAAACCCAAAATGGGTTCTTTCTACATCAATTGTGGCAAAGGAATAGATGAATATCATCAACGCCACTACAGCCGCAACACAAATCAATATGGCACTGAATAGGTCCGCAACCAGTATGATTCCAAAAGGCGCTTGCCAATTGGCCGCTTCGAGGGTTTGGATACCCTGTTGCCAAACCACAGCCAATAAATAAAATGCCCCAAAATTCATCGTAAGCACTCCTACCATTACAATTGCTTTTTGTATATTGATCTGTTTCCAAAAAAACAGGCAAAAAATCGCGGCAAAAAACGGGCTTAATAAGGGGAGCAGTAAAAGATTGTTGTTCATTAAAAATTTTTATACCGGTCTAATTATCTATTTTGTCTGTATTGTTTAGATCATTCATATCTGTGGTGCCCAAAACATCATAAGCTCTTTTTATAAGAACTATTGCAAATGCCTGGATACCAAAACCTATTACTATTGCTGTTAAAATCAATGCCTGGGGAACGGGGTCGGCAAAGTTAGCATCCCCCTGTGTAGCCCCTTCAGCAATCAAAGCTGGCTCCCCACGGGTAAGGCGGCTGATGGTAAATAAAAATAAATTGGTAGCATGGCCAAGTATCACCAATCCAATGATCAGTTTTAAGAAATTTCTGTAAAACATCAGGTAAATACCCCCTGCATATAAAATACCTACCAATATTGGCATTATAAAATCCATACTTTCAGGTTTCAGACATTGCTAAAGTTATTTTTAAAACTATCCCCATTACCAGAATATACACCCCAACATCAAACATAAGCGGTGTGCCGGGCCGTCCGATAAATGGCAGGTAATAATCTTCCCATCTGGCTGTCAAAAACGGATCTCCAAAAAACATAGAAATAACCCCACTAAGTCCGGCAATCAACAAACCTGAAGCAATAATTACCATTGCATTAATTTTATATTTCCTTCGTGTTTCTTCCGGCCCATAAGTCATCGTATAAAAAACAAAACCGATAGACCCTATCAAACCGCCGATAAATCCTCCTCCAGGATCATTGTGGCCCCTGAACAACAGGTACAAAGAAAAAATAATAAACAATGGCATTAACAATTTAATAACTGTGGCAAGGATTATGGTTTTCATAAAAAATATTTATTGTGCCGTCAAAAATGTATTATTTTTCATGCCCTTCTTCATTTATTTTTAATTTTAATAGGGAATAAATCCCCAACGAGGCTATTCCCAAAACTGTTATTTCCCCCAAGGTATCTAATGCCCTAAAATCAACTAAAATCACATTAACGATATTCCTTCCTTTCCCTAAGGTATAACTATAAGTATTAAAGAATTCTTTTAAGGGTGAATCAAGCTGCTCTTGTGTAACCAATAACAACACATATGTCATCATGGCCCCAAATAAAATAGAAATAATCAATACAGGGATCTTTTTGTTCCTCGGTGCATAAGTCTTAAAAAGTGGGAGCTTATGTAAAATCAGCACAAAAAGGACTACTGTTAAGGTCTCGATTAGAAATTGGGTCATTGCCACATCAGGAGCGCTAAAAATGATAAAGATAACAGCGATGCTATATCCAACCACACCCAAGGTCACCAATGCTGTAAGTCTTGATTTTGTATAAAATACCATAGCCATTGCCAGGAGAATTATAAAAATATTGACAAATTCATAGATCTTGAAGCTATAAAAATCAATAGCAACAGTCATGTCTAAGCTTATATCGTTTTTGATTAAGGTATAAGTGGCGAGGATTAAAAAGAAAGATAAAATGATGGCAAGGTACTGCCTCAATCTACCGTTTTGTAAAAAATTAATAAATATTAGAAACAGCAAAATCATTCTTTGCATTATATTTTCAAAGATTATTGCCCCATCAAGTTGATGGAAGTACCTGCCGTCAGCATTAAATTTCCTGATAGGTTGCCTGAACCGGTAAAGCAGGAACCCCAACAAAAGAGTAACAAGGCTTAACATCAAAATAACATTAAATCCATGCCATAAATGAAGCTCCATCTCTCCTGCTAAAGGAAAAATTGCCATAGCTGCTGGACCAAGCAGTGGCTGGACCATCTTTTCAGGCATAAGACCGAACACCAGGCCAAATGAAGATAAAAGCAAGGGTGCTGCCACCATTCCTATTGGCACTTCCTGTGTTTCTGTTAATGTTGAAGTTCGCAGGCCAAAGAAAATATTATATGCCAAATCAATGCAAATGGCAACAAAAATAAGCCCCGAAACCATAGTCCCTATTAACAATGCCCAGGGAACCCAACCAGCTTCAAAAGCGGCCCCATAGACCATCTCTTTGCCAATGAACCCAAGAAATGGCATTACACCTGACATGGACAAACAGCCTAAAATTGTAGCTACCATCGTGAGGGGCATAGCCTTTCTCAAGCCCCTGAGATATGTTACGTCCCTTGAGCCTGTAGCTTTGTCAATATTTCCTGTAATCAGGAACAAAGTGCCTTTGTACAATGCATGGGCCAGCAGGAAAACCATAGAGGCCTGTATCGCCATTGGGCTTCCAATACCAATCATCAATACCAAAATACCTAAAGCACTAATGGTAGTATATGCCAAAATTTTCTTTAGGTCATTTTGCATTATGGCAACAATGGCCCCCCATAGCATGGTAATAAACCCTACAGCTGTTAAAGTATAATGCCATTCGGGGGTATTCCCTAGCACCGGGCTAAACCTTGCAAGAAGGTATATGCCAGCTTTTACCATGGTAGAAGAATGCAGGTAAGCACTTACAGGAGTGGGTGCAGCCATGGCATTGGGAAGCCAGAAGTGAAATGGGAACTGTGCCGATTTTGTGAAAGCACCAAGGCAAAACAAAATGAAAATAAGTAAGTAATTTTTGTGGCTAAGTATATCCGTCCCACCTGATAGCATTTCAGAAATACTATATGTACCTGCTGCAGCGCCTAAAAGGATCATTCCTGCCATAAGGCACAAACCACCAAAAACGGTAATGACCATAGCATGAAGTGCTGATCTTCTGGATGTTAAATTATCATTATTAAAGCCAATAAGGAGATAAGAGCTAAAGGAGGTAAGCTCCCAAAATACTATAAATCCGATAAGATTATCGGATAGGACTACCCCAAGCATGGAGGCCATAAACAACAACAAGTATAAAAAAAACTTATCCCTATGACGATATTTTTTCATATATGTGCCCGAATAAATAAAGATGAGAGCACCAAAGCCACTGATGAGCATTGCAAAAAACAAGCTCAGCCCATCAAGATAAAAATCAAGGTTTACTCCCATGGCAGGAAGCCAGGTGTAGTTAAACCTAAATGTGCTTCCATCTACTATGGTATTAAGGAATGTAGAAAAATAAAAAAAGATGCCTGCAGGCAAAATTGCTAAAAAGTAGCCAAGGTTAGCCTTTAATATTTTTGCTAAAATGGGCGTAAGGAGTGCCAAAAGAAACCCTGAAATTACAGTGTATAGCATTAAGTTTCCTTCATACTGCAATATCGCAACTATGGGATTTTTAAAAAATACGTTTGCACTAAAACTTAAATATCCGGCCCCTAATGCAATCATTTATAGAAAAAATTATAGCATAAAAATTCATTGCCTGACTAACCTGTTAAGGTCGAAAGATTATTTACTGATACTTTGCAAAAGTGGAACGAAATCAAAATAATGAGGCATTAACATTTTAAAACTTTTGACAATTATTTACCTCACTACAACAATACAATATCGGTTTAAAGATGTTTATTTTTTTTCAATCACCCAATTAATATTAGAATAGAAACAAATTAAAATGGGTTAAATTAAGATTTGAAAGATATACTAGTTTGGAATATGTACAAATACTTTAGGCAAATTTAATCCATATTTCATTTTTTGAAGCAAATAAGATTTTTTATAATCTTGATATGGCATCAAAAAGCCCAAGATTTTCGTTTTTTTTCTTCACCACCAATAAAGGAAAAATATCATTTAAAGATACAATGTCGTCTGCCACACTTCCCATAAAGATTGATGCGGCGCCTGTTCTTCCTTTTGATCCCATACATATAAAGTCAATACCGTTTTTTTTGGCAAAGGTGATGATAATTTTTGCGGTCGTATTATTTTCGTCCAAAGTATTGGTGAAATCGAGCTTTTCTTTAGGCAAATTGTATTTTTTTATAAAAGTTGCCGTATCATTTTCGGCATGTTTCGCCATCACTTTTGCAAATTCATAATAATCTTTTCCACTTCTATGGTATCCGCTGGGTACTTCATATACATGTTGGCAATGCACTTTCGCAGCTGGGCCCGCTAAGGCTAATGCAACTTTTACAGCAAAAGCAGCATATTCTGAAAAATCAATCGGGACCAATAAATTCTTGATTTCTTTTACAGGGGCCTCTGGAACGAGCAATACAGAGCAACCACTTTTCTTTACTGTTCTTTTTGGCAAACCTTCTGAGTCATCCAGGTCATGTTTCCTTCCCATAACAAGTAGGTCAATATCATATTTCTTTGTAGCCTCAAAAATTTTATCATTTATATCACCTTCAAATATGTCTATCAACCATTTTTGGGTAAATCCTTTGGTTAGATTGGACAAGTAATTGTTCAATTCATTTTTAATTGCCCCTACAGATTTTCTATTATCATCATCGGACTGGCCAAAAAAATTGGATTGTTTTCTTTGGATAATATGTAAAAATACAATACTATCTATCTGAAAAGATCCCAGTAATTTTTCGGTATATTTTATTAAAGCTTCATCTATTTCCGTGAAGTCAATACAAACCATTATTTTTTTAAAATCCACCATACTTTATAAATTTAAAAAAAAGAGGGAGCAAACCATGCCCCAATGCCCATCCTTAATAAAAAATTTAAAAATAATCTTTTTATTAACAATAAAAATAAGGATATCATTATTATGTTTCAAACCGGATGCTTTAGTTGACATTTTAAACTAATGAACCAAATCCGCTTAGTAAAGGGGTTTTTTATGTGCTGCTCAAAGGTCTGTGTGGCTCACCATACCTTTCTCTCTCCTTTCGGGTCCCATACTGGTTTAAATGAAAACAATGACTCCGTGCGGCATATTAAAAAAAAACCGTATTTTGTGTTCTAAATATGGCAAGCAGATATAATTTTGGAGATTCGACAAATCTCATTTCATAACATTTTCAGTTATAACCACTTGATAAAGTAGAGCAGCAATGAAATGATAGATCAGCGTTTAACATATCTTCATGAAAATCTGGTAAGGGCGGGGACAGTACGGGAGGCAGGCGATTATAAATATAGTAGTGCAATTGATTATTATCAAAAAGAAAAAGGTTTACTAACTCTGGACATGATGTGAAAACAAGCCGGACGGAGTTCTGATTTTCATAAGAAGATTTAAGTGATCCTGCGGAACACTTGAACCAGAAAGAGTTACCACCCGCAAAGGCGAAAAAGGCTGCGGTGTTTAACCTATTTTATTATGCCAGGAATGATTGATCTGCTTTCAAGTTTAAATATATCCTCGAATGAACAAGGACAGTCTACCGATTAAGTAGTCTTCAATGCCTTCTTTATCAAGATTTTAAACCGCAATTATAAACATTGATATTTCAATAAAAAATTTTTACAGTTTTTTTTGATGAAGCTTGTTTAATATAAAATCATTGATATATTTGTGTAATATTACAAGGTAATATTTACTCCCTTTTAATATTAAAATTCATTACATTTTATTGTTGCCAGTCGGAATCCCAACAGTTTCTGTACCGGTTATCTTAAGGACCACTATTGTACGGATATGTATGACATAACTATATGAATTCGATTGGCACAAAGTATGTAATTTTATATTTGATAATAAATATTTGCCAGCTTATCTTTCCTGCATATGCCCAAAGCGGCTTGGAAGAGAAGCGGGGCAACCGCTTGGACCTTTCTTCATTAGGTGCAGCAAATCTTTTGTTGCCTGATTCTCTGCCCCTTGATCAAGGCATATTGGTAAACGGTGAAGACAGTTTATCTATGTTAAAGAATGGCTATGAGCAATTTAAGGGTGACTCCTCAATTACGGACAGCAACTTTAACAGGGCTTATAGGCAGATAGCCGACACGTTGAAGAATGCGGCTTTAAGCTACAGCCAAAAAGACTCTAGCCTTAATCATATACTCAAACCGTTAGAAAGATTAGAGCCTTTAAAGGCTATTGGTCCTGATCGGGACATTCAATCCAAAGAGGATATCAAAGAAATTGACATAGACAAAGTGGTTGACTCTAATGCATTGAAAATTAAAGAATTAAAATTTTTAGTAGATCAGGAACCATTAGGTACGGCAAAAAATATGATGCCAGAAAAAGACGTTGGTGCATTACAAGACATTAATTTGAATGAAGTAAAGAAGAAAATACCCGCTATAGCCATG
>JALZND010000513.1 GCA_030857845.1 Bacteroidota bacterium
CTCAGAAAGATTAACGGTAGTTTTTTACTTCTTCAATTTCAGCTTTAATTCTCTTATTAATATCAATCTTTGACCCGATGAAGGCAAAAATGGTAGTTCCATATTCCCTGGCCAAAGTATTGGTTACTGAGTCTGCAATTAAGGTGGTTTGAAAATAGGGACTGGTATCCCTTAATTCATCTGCTCTTTCTGAATATTCTTTGATTCTTATTAGGTTAACATATCCCTCGTCAAGATCGAACCAGTTAATGTAATCAGCATTAAATGATACAGCTTTTATTCCTTTGGTGGTATAATAATTAATGGCTCCGGCTTGCCCATAATTGTCGCAAACAACAAGCGTTTTTTCAGGATTTGGAATGTTTGAGTAGATCTTATCAACCTTATAAGCCAATTCTTTCCAACCTAACATATCTGCAAAATCTTGTGGTAAGGAATGATCTTTTCCGTCTTCCCATCTGAGTAAACCCAAAGCCTTATATTTTTTTTCATTTGCCACTATATATTCAGGACTTTTATTTGGGAAGGCGAAACTATACATGGGAATAAAGAACAGAACAGGTATTGTGATGGCGACGGGTTGCAGGTATTTCTTCCAGCCTGTTTTACATATTTCTTCAAGATAAACAGCACCAAAGGCAATATAGATGGGATATATTCCAATGGCATAATAATCTTTAGCCTTAAAATAGATGAAAACGATCATTGTAAATATAAAAGACCAGAAAAATAATTTAAAACGACTGAATGGTTTATAAAAGAGGAAAGCATAAAGGGCTGAAAAAATTACAAATAAAGAACCGGTGAAAAATAATAGCTGCGATTTAAAAAATCCCCACCTATCCACATTTATTAATTGTTTCTCAGCTAATTCTTTCAGATGATGAAAAACTGGCAAATGGTTGTTGAATTGCCATATTAAATTGGGCAGGATTAATAACAGCCCCAATAGAATGGCCATAAAAAAGCTCTTTTTTATAAGTACATCACGATGTTCAGTCATTAAAACGGCGGGAAAAAGTCCAATTAGCAGAAAAGTGATGTTGTACTTATTCAGAAAGCCAATGGCAAACACAGCTGCTCCGATAAAGAGCCATTTTTGATTTTCTGTATTGATATATTTTAGGACTACGTAATAGAAAGTTGTCCAGCATAAGACATCCAGTGAATTAGGCTGATAAAGAATGTTGAGTCTTAACAAAACGGAAAATAACACACAAGTTGCTCCTAAGGATAAGGCAAATAAATTTCCCTTTAGTTCTTCAATAGTTTTCCAAACCACAAAAATTGTAAGAGCTCCAAATAAAGCAGGGAAAAATCTGATCCAAAACACTGCGTTACCTAATAATTTAACAATATAGGATATCCAGGAAGTTAATGGCGGAACTGATAAATAACCCCAGGCTAAATGATTTGCCTGGTCGAGATGAAGATATTCATCTCGCTGTAAATCATATTCAGGGCTTATCAAAAAGTACTGTAAAATAAATTTTAGAATAATGAAACCTGTTAAAAATATTAATTCTTTCTTCATTGGCATGATGCTCCCAGCCAGGTCAATAGCTATCACCTGGTACTGTCAAGATTTTATATATTCCGTTACAGTACAATAAATTTATTAAAAGATCAATTATTTCAGATTAAATGGAAGAAATAAATGGGGTATTTTTACCACACCGATGTCTATGACAGATTTTACTTCTGCTTCGGGTATAATCGAATTAATGGTAGAGTAGAGGAGGGTCAAAAATTGCTTTTTCTTCCCTCGTTTGAAGAGCATGATAGTTTAAAATATCTGATCCAGAACGAAATTAATTTTTTGTGGCTGAAATAAACTTGAACTAACTACCTTCAAGGTAGGGCTATATTAACACTTTTAAGGGTTCCGGTTCTAGCTGCAAGATGGGTTATCACCACTTTATTTACCCGACATTTTTATATAGAAGTTAAAGAATGGTGATTGAAATTTTCCATACAGACGAACCCCCAATGGTAATATCATTTCTGTTCCCCTGGCTGTGGTTATATCTCCCAGGTCAATTATGTTCTTATCTTCCCATCCAAAATTTTGTGGATATGAAATTGGAATCGGAGATAAGATTGTGCAGGCACCATCCTGAGGCTTTCAGTAACTAATATTGATCTCTCTAAACCCAAAATAATTCATTAATAGCATCACTGTCATTTGCTGCCTCAGCCTTCAAGCCGGTTTGGATAATGATCACAACTATATATAATAGAAAAGCCCAAGATCATAAATAAGATTCCACTCGCTAAAAATCCATAATTCCAAATGTCCGGGTTCTGAGAAAATTCTTTTACATTATGAAATTTTAAAATATGGTGATGAATTATTCCTTCAACAAAATTAAATAAACCCCAACCTGCAAAAAATCCACCCAAAACAAGTTTAGGGGAGGGGTTAATGTTTTTCTTTTTAAGTAAACGTATAAGTGATATAATCCCAATTATAACTGCTGTCAATGTAAGGAGGTGAAAAATTCCGTCCCAAAACATATTAACAGATTTGTTAACTACTGTATCAGCTGGAAGTTTGTTTGTAAACATACCATGCCACTGTAATATTTGATGAAATAATATTCCATCAATAAAACCACCTATCCCAATACCCAATATTATTGAAGTAATTGATAAAGGCACTGGATTCAATAAATCTTTTCCCGGCACCGTATTAGAA
>JALZND010000514.1 GCA_030857845.1 Bacteroidota bacterium
GGCTCAGTTTCCCCGACGCCGCTGATTTTTATCCGCACCAAGGCCCCGCAGATCCAAAGAATAAAAAAAGGCGGCTTACGGAGAAACTGGAAAAGTTTTTTTTAAAAAAGTGAAACTCTAAAATCTTTTCCAGAAATAATCAACCTCCATGTATTACTCGTCATTGATAATAACAAGAGCTTGAGTAAAAACTTTGAAAATATAACAAACCAAAAAATAAAATATCCTGAAAAGGATTCTTCAATTTTAAAGATTTATCAATGATGAAAGCTAAATCTTTTTGATATATTGAAGCATGATTGTTAAAGGGCCTAAAGAATCTGAAGCATTAAAGAAAACTCTTACACCCATTATGCTATGGGGACTTGGTGTGGGCTATGTAATTTCAGGTATGTACTTTGGCTGGAACCTGGGATTATTGGAGGGAGGCACTTTGGGAATGGGCATTGCTACCTTTTTCATTATTATCATGTATGCTACCTTTAGCTTTAGTTATTCAGAATTGGCTTGCGCTATTCCCAAAGCTGGAGGTGTTTTTGATTATGCAAATCGTGCCCTGGGGAAAGATCTTGGATTTATAGCTGGAATGGCACAGAATATTGAATTCATTTTCGCTCCTCCGGCTATTGCCTTTGCAATAGGCGCTTATTTCAACCTCTTCTTTCCCGAATTTCCAATCCTGGTAATTGCCGTAACAGCCTATTTACTTTTTACTGCTTTAAATGTTTACGGCATAAAAGCAGCGGCAACTTTTGAATTGGTGATCACCATTTTTGCAGTTGGCGAATTACTGGTCTTTGCAGGAATCACCTTGCCGCATTTTGAATTAGAAAACCTTACCCGAAATGCTTTACCAAATGGATTTTCAGGAGCATTAGCAGCCATTCCTTTTGCAGTTTGGTTTTTTCTGGGTATTGAAGGCGTGGCAAATGTAGCTGAAGAGACTGTTAATCCACAAAGGGATATTACTAAAGGTTTCGGCTCTGCAATAATTACTTTAATAGCATTATGCATCATAACTTTCATTGCCTGTATTGGTGTGGGCGGATGGGAAACAGTGGTTTTTAATAATACCGGCGAGCCATCAGACTCCCCTCTTCCACTGGCCATGAGCGCTGTGGTAGGCGATAATAACTTTTTATTTCATATGCTTATAACCATTGGACTTCTGGGATTGGTAGCTTCTTTTCATGGATTGATACTTGCTGCAGGTCGCTCCTCCTTTGAGTTTGGCCGCTACGGATTAGCTCCTGCCTTTATCGGAAGGGTCAATAAGAAATTTAAAACTCCGGCAAATGCATTGATAGTAAATATGGGTATCGGAATAGCTGCACTTCTCACAGGAAAAACAGGAGAAATTATTACCCTGTCGGTTTTTGGTGCACTTACCTTATATATACTTTCCATGATTTCCTTGTTCAAACTTCGTAAGAATGAACCACTACTGATCAGACCATATAAAGTTCCTTTTTACCCGGTGTTTCCGTTTCTTGCACTCATTATAGCAGTATTTTCCATAGTGGTGATGTCTTTTTACAATTTCAACCTTGCCCTTATATATTTTGCAATTTTATTTCTATCTTATATAGGGTTCAGAATTTTTGCCAAACTATCGCCATCAATATGATTAAGAACCATATAATAGAATATCTCAAAAATCATCCATCAGGAAAAGTAAAACTTGCCATTACTGATGTAGATGGTATATTACGTGGAAAATATATAAGTACAGAAAAATTTTTATCAGTAATGGAAGGGGATATTGGTTTTTGTAATGTAGTGTTTGGCTGGGATATGGCTGACCTGGCATACGATAACAGCACTTTTACGGGCTGGCATTCAGGATACCCTGACGCTAAAGCTAAAATTGACTTCAAATCATTCAGAAAAATTCCATGGGAAAATGATGTTCCTTTTTTCCTGGCAGATTTTATAGATGGAGCAGATAATCCCCTACCCGTTTGCCCTCGCCAGCTGTTAAAAAAGATAATTAAGCAGGCTGAAGGGGAAGGTTTTTATCCCTTCTTTTCACAGGAATTCGAATGGTTTAATTTTGAGGAAACCCCACAATCCATTCAGGAGAAAAATTTCAGCCAGTTAAAACCCATTTCTCCGGGAATGTTCGGATACTCAATTTTAAGAAGCACCTACAAAAATGATTATTTTACCGCCCTATTTGAAGATTTGACAAAATTTCAAATTCCTGTTGAAGGATTGCATACCGAAACAGGGCCAGGAGTGTATGAAGCTGCTATTAAATATTCAGAGACGTTGGAGGCTGCTGACAGGGCTGTTCTCTTTAAATCGTCTGTGAAAGAAATTGCTTATAACCACGGCATCATGGCCACTTTTATGGCAAAGATACACGAAAATCTTCCGGGCTGCAGCGGACATGTACATCAAAGTTTGTGGAATAAAGATTCATTAAAGAACCTGTTTTATGATGAGCAGGATAAGCTAAAAATAAGCCCACTCTTCAGGAATTACCTGGCGGGCCAGCTCTTCTGTCTGCCTCATATTCTGCCAATGTACGCACCTAACATTAATTCCTTCAAGCGGTTGGTCGAAGGTGCCTGGGCGCCAACTACGCTTACCTGGGGTGTGGACAACAGAACGGTAGCTTTTCGTGTTCTTCAAGGCAGTAAAATCAGCACAAGGCTTGAAACCAGGGTAGTAGGGTCCGATACAAAT
>JALZND010000515.1 GCA_030857845.1 Bacteroidota bacterium
GGTTTAGAGCATGCACTTGTGAGGGGTTTAAAAATTGCGCCCAACTTTATTGTTATGAGGCAAAACAATATTCAGCAATTTAATGTAGGAACATATTTTATTGCGGATATAGCAAACAATCAATATGCTCAACAAGCAAACCATACAAAAATCATAGTTGGCGGCTGGCATAGATTTAATGACTCTATGATCTTTATGGTTGGTTTACAATCAAAAAATGTTGCTTCCGGAATCAGTTTTGACCTTAACTCATCTAATTTAAGATATCAAACAAGAGGCCGTGGGGCATTTGAAATTTCTGCCTCATATAAAATCAGTAAAGGAAACGGGATTAGGAGATTGTCTACACCTTTGATTTAAATGAGCATAAAAGACATAATTTTCCCAATGAGATATATTTTTTTAATTTTTAAACTTTTTATAATAGGTATAGCATTAAACTGCGTTTTGTGCAAACCTATTTGTGCCCAGAAAAAAGCCGGTGCAATTGACCTGGTTCATTTAGGCAATCAGTATTTTAAAAATGAACAATTTTATAAAGCAGTAGAATTTTATGAAAAAGCAAATGTAATCGACCCACAAAGTGGTTATATAAATTTCCATTTAGGAGAATGCTACAGAATGCTTTTCAATTATGAAAAAGCCGAAGCTTTTTACAAAAATGCCGCACAATTAGATAAAAAAAATTATCCATTCGCACTATACTATTACCCTTTAATGCAGAAACTGAATGGAAATTTTAATGCAGCGATATTAAATTTTAATATATTCATATCATTTCTGGAACAACAAAATGGTCTTAAAGGAGAAGAAAAAGCTTTTTATTACAAAAAATCCAAAATTGAAAGAGATGGTTGTATGCTTGCCATTGACAAACTAAACAACCCTATAGGCAATTTTAAATTCAGTAACCTTTTATCACCTGTAAATTCAAAACTTAATGATTATGCCCCTGCCATCTACGAAAATGACTCCTCTCTAGTATTTACTTCAGGTAGGTCAGGGTCTAAAGGAATGAAAATTGATAATCGTTTTGGCGAATATTTTTCAGATATTTATCATTTGGAGCTTAATGGTGGTATTTGGCAAAACAGCAAAAATGACCAATTTGCCCTTATCAATACAGAATATAGTGATGGTGCTGGTTCATTCAACAAAAATAAAGATAAATATTATTTCACAAGCTGCCATGAAGGGGGGGCATTTTGCAAAATTTATGTCAGTAAAATTGTCGATGGGAAATGGCAGACTCCTACATTATTGAACGACAACATAAACCTTAAGGGCTTTGAAAGTAAACAACCTGCATTATCCTCTGGTGGCGATACCTTAATTTTTGTGTCAAACAGGCCTGGAGGATTTGGGCTTAATGATTTATGGATGAGCATTGCTTCAGGAGAAGATGTATGGGGAAAAGCTATAAACTTGGGAAAAAACATAAATACACCTTATAATGAAATTTCCCCGTTTTTTTATTGGGATGAAAAAATTTTATTTTTTGCCTCAGATGGGCATATAGGTTTTGGAGGTTTGGATATATTCATGGCTCAAGGAAGCTCATTTTTTGAAGCAAATATCAATAACCTGGGCGTACCATTTAATTCAAATTCAGATGATGCCTATATTGTTTTAGGTGAAAAAAAGGGCTTTTTATCTTCAAATAGAAGTGGAGGTGAAGGAAAATTCGATATTTATAGTTTTAATGTTACAGCACATGAGGTTGTTATTGCCGAACTTGACCAACAACAGAACATCAATAAAGATGAAATGATAAAATCAAGGGTAAAAAAACTAAATCAATCAAATATATATGCAATCAAAGATGAAGATAAGTTTTACTACCAAAACCTGCATTCATCTTATAAAATCTTTGTTGACAAAATAGTTGCGGCAAAGATAGAAGCATTAAAATCACTTTCAGATCCAAAATTGAATAAGGAAGAAGAGGAATATTATAATAATTTAAGCATAAAAGAAAAAGCCCAAATTGAGAAATTCGTTAAAATTCTTTGGGCGAACAATCGGGCAAATATTCAGGATGCCATATCCAACATGGACGATAATTCCCCAATACTATTGAACAGTTCTTTAATGATTTCAGGAAAATTGGTTAGGATATCTGATGGAACAGCTGCCCCTGCCATTAATATCCCCTTATTAGACCATGAAGGCAAAGTTGCAAAAATCACAAGTACCAATGAGGATGGAAGTTTTAAATATTTAAATTTGCCGGTCAGCAAAAAGTTTAAAATACTTGCTGATAACGTTCAAACCAAACTAACGCAAAATGTTGAATTTAAAGTTGAAGCACTCAAAATAGAAGTTATTTTAAAAGAGATAATATCTATAAATAAAGAAAATATATATTTTGAAAATAATAGTTATGCAATAAGAAGTGAAGCGGCTAAAGTACTGGATGAGCTGACTGAGTTTTATAAGAACCACAAACAAATCCAAATCGAAATTTTTGCATTTACTGACAATATTGGTTCTGATATGTATAATGAAATCCTGAGCCAGATGCGGGGGCAGGCTACCATAGAATATTTAGTTGCCAAGGGGGTTGATAGGATAGCCCTTGTAATTTCTGCCAATGGCAGGAGAAAGCCATTTGCCTCAAATGACGATGAAATTGGCAGGCAATTAAATAGAAGGGTTGAATTCAGCATCAATGGGGACCTTACCT
>JALZND010000139.1 GCA_030857845.1 Bacteroidota bacterium
GCCTTAATCCATAAATATCAGTATCTAATACAATTACATTTTTCAAGTAACTAATTCCCTTAAAAAAACACCTTCCTCTAAATCCTCACAAAATGAAAACATCTTTAAAGATTTTAAAATGGCTTGGGATCACCCTTGTTTTTGTTCTTATATTTGGTTTCATTGGTTTTTTAATCATCAATAGCAGGATTGAAAGCCGTATCAGCAAAACGTATGAAGTAAGCCTTAATCCATTGGAGATCCCTTCCGATTCCTTGACTTTGGCATTAGGAAAACACCTTTCTGTTATTAAAGGCTGTACTGATTGCCATGGCTCCAATTTTCAAGGCGGATTTGTTATAAATGATCCTCCAGTAGGGGTAGTGTATGCTCCAAATCTCACAAAAGGAAAAGGTGGTAAAATTGAAAATTATACCGAAAAAGATTGGATTAGGTCCATAAAACATGGAGTAAATCCTACCGGAAAAGCATTGTGGATCATGCCTTCATATGAATATGATGTACTTTCGGAAGAAGACCTAGTTGCCTTAATTTCATATGTTAAGAGCAGGGAGCCGATTGACAGTGAGCCTGTTCAAAATTCATTGGGGCCAGTAGGAAAGGTGCTGTTGAATTTTGATAAAATACACTTATTATCAGCCGAAAAAATAAACCATGGACCTAAAGAAATGGTAAAAAAAGTAAAAGTAGAAGAGACCGCTGCATATGGCCAATATCTTATAACCTCATGCATAGGATGTCATAGAGACGATTTAAAAGGAGGTGCCCCAATAGCACCAGGTTTTCCTGACGTACCAAACATCACCCTATCAGGAAAATTGGCTAGTTATTCTGATGAGGATTTTATAAAAATGATGCAGAAAGGCATAACACCAGAGGGAAGACAAACAGATGCCAAAGAAATGCCCTGGAGCATGACGAAAGGATTTACAGATCTAGAAATAAAAGCGATATTAAAATATTTAAAGTCATTGCCAGATGATAAATCCATAGCCTCAAAAAGCTAGTAAATTATTATCACCCACTTCTATTAAAGGAGGTTAAACTTTGTTTACACCTCCTTTTTTATTGATACTTTTATTTAAAGAAATTTCAATTTTTTTTAAGGAATTAACAAAACTTCAATACCAAATTTGTTGAAGCTACTAATCCATGCCTAATAAATAGTTTCCTTATATTTACCTTCAATAATCCATTAGGGTAAAATATTTTTAGGTATAGGACCAGGTTCTTTTTAATATGACAGATTTTTCATACCCCAACCTTCCGGTTACAAAAGTAATTCCATTAATACAGGAAAAACTAAACAATGAAACAAGGTTGGTTTTGGAAGCATCACCGGGGGCTGGAAAAACCACCATAGTCCCATTGGCATTATTGTCACAACCATGGATCAAGAAGGATAAAATCATCGTGTTGGAACCACGAAGATTGGCAGCCCGTGCCGCGGCTATGAGGATGGCCCAAATATTAGGGGAAACGGTAGGTATCACTGTTGGTTATAAAGTAAAGCTTGAAAGTAAAATTTCTTTAAGCACCAGGATTGAAGTTGTAACGGAAGGAGTTTTAACAAGGATGATCCAGGATGACCCTGCATTGGAAGGGATAGGTGCAATAATCTTTGATGAATTTCATGAAAGGAATTTGCAGTCCGACCTGGGCCTTGCATTGGCTATAAATTGCCAGTTAATTTTAAGGCCAGACCTACGACTGATTATAATGAGTGCCACACTGGATGCTGAAAGGATTGCCTTTTGGTTTAAAGCTTCCGCAATAAAGTGTGAAGGCAGACAATTTCCTGTGACAATAAACTACCTTTTGCCTGAGGATGTAAAATTTTCTGGCACATCAACATTTGAGAGGATTAAACAACTTGTTCCCAAAGCTGTCAGGAAGGCTTTAAAAGAACAAAAAGATGGCGATATCTTGGTATTTTTGCCAGGATTAAAAGAAATAAAGAAGGTTGCTGAACTTCTGGAATATATGGCTTTGGAAAAGCCAGAAATACACATGCTTCATGGTGAACTAAGCCTTCAACAGCAACAGCTAGCCATAGAACCTTCCTCAAATGGATCAAGGAAAATAATTTTATCAACAAGCATTTCTGAAACGAGCATTACCATTGAGGGTGTAAAGGCGGTGATCGATACTGGTTTTTCAAGAATTTCAAAATTTTCTGCCCGATCTGGCCTTTCCAGTTTGCTTACTGTGCCTGCCTCCAAAGCTGCTGTTGCACAAAGAAGTGGCAGGGCAGGCAGGTTAGGTCCCGGCCTAAGTTACCGACTATGGACACAAATGGAACAACACCAAAGGGCAGAACATTCTATTCCTGAAATACTGGAAGCAGACCAAAGTTCCCTTGCGCTTGAATTATCTCTTTGGGGAATAAAAGACCCCAATGACCTTCAATGGCTTGACGCCCCGCCACCAGCTGCACTGTCTCAGGCACGGGAGCTGCTTGTGCAGCTTGGAGCTATTGACCCAGACTTCAACCCACTGCCACATGGAAGGAAATTAGCGATACTGGGGCTTCAACCCAGGTTGGCACACCTGGTCATAAAAGGGCAGGAATATGGACTTGGTGAAACTGCCTGTGTTCTGGCCGCATTAATTGGTGAACGAGATATATTTAAGCCATGGGTTCCAATGCACGTTTCTAGCTTTCTTGAACAGCCAGATTTAAGGCTAAGGTTAGAAGTGTACAATGATCCCAGTACTGCTCCAATGGATGTTCAGGTAGACCATAACATTTTGAACATTGTGCGGAAACAGGCAAACTTTCTAAAACAGCGCCTAAATCTTAAACCAGCTAAAGTAGAGCCTAATGCAGCAGGACTGCTTATTAGCTTGGCATATCCAGACCGTGTTGGGCAAATTGAATCCTTTGGCAGGATCAGGTTACGTTCAGGGCAAAAGGTGTCACTGGCAACAGAACTTTTTGAAAAAAGTGAATTTTTTGCAATTTCACGTTTGGATGTCCTTAATGGTAATATCAACCTGGCAGCACCACTCCAAAAAAAGGATTTGATTACTTTATTTTCCGGGCAGGTACAGGTAAGTGAAGATATATATTGGGACCATACAACCAGCCGTGTCGTAGCAAAAAAATTTAGTAGATTGGATGCTTTGGTATTGGAAGAAATTCATCTCACAAATCCTGACCCAGAAAAAATTGCCGAAGTTTTGCAAAATGTCATAATTGAAAAGGGCCTTTCCCTGCTTTCCTGGCCTGAACATTCCCAAAAAATAAGGAAAAGGCTTTCATTTTTACATAACCTTGATCACCACTTATGGCCGGATGTTTCCGATGATGCACTTTTGAATACCATTGATGAATGGTTGCGGCCCTACCTGTATGATAAAAAATCATTGGATGAAATCAAAAAAATTGATCCTGGCATCTTGCTGATTAACAATTTTTCATACCAACAAAAGGAAGATATGGATAAATTAGCACCTCCCCATATAGTAGTTCCGAGTGGATCCCATATAGAAATTGATTATTCAAATATCGATGCCCCTGTACTTGCTGTAAGGTTACAGGAAATTTTTGGCTTGCAAGAAACCCCAAAAATAGCCAACGGGAAAGTGCCTTTGCTTATCCACCTTCTTTCGCCCGCAAGAAGGCCCGTACAAATTACGCAAGACCTCCGCAGTTTTTGGAAAAGTGGCTACTTTGAGGTAAGAAAAGCCCTGCGTGCGCAATATCCAAAACATTCCTGGCCTGAAGACCCTATTACTGCCCAAGCTGTAAAAGGTATAAAAAAAAGGATCTAGAAAAAATGCAGAGTTCTTCCTAATCTTAATAATAGAGACTAAGACTTCCTTTTATTTTTATTATTTAAATTTTTATCGCCCCGGGTGCGCGGCTTTTTATATTTTGCGGCAATTTCTCTCTTATAAGAGCCCCCAAGGTTAACTTTTTTGTTTTTTGCACTTTTTTCATGGAATCCTAAGCTGAGCTTTTCTTTATCAGGTGGGGTCAGATAGTTTTTCTCTATTACCAATGGTTTTTCTTCCGGGCTTAGTTCATTGTTTATTTCTACTTCTGCAGGAAAATCAAGAACAGGGATTTTATAACACATTAACGCTTCGATAGCATCTTTTGAAATTTCTTCTTGTAAGCTATAAAATAAGATGGATTTGCCAATTTGCTCAGCCCTGCCCGTGCGTCCTATTCGATGCATATAATTTTCGGGAAACTCCGGAGTGTCAAAGCTTATCACATGTGATATCTTGTGCAGGTCCAGTCCCCTTGAAATAACATCTGTGGCTATTAAAATCCTGCTTGCTCCATTTTCAAATTCTTCTATTGACCTTAACCTGTAATTTTGTGACTTATTGGAATGTATAATGCTGATTTCCGAACCATAAAATTCTCCGAGGCAATCATATAATCTATTTGCAACTTTCTTCTTTGACACAAAAACCAATACTTTTTGGAATTCATTTTTATTCCTCAAGAGATGGACCAGTAAATTTAATTTGGTGTAAAAATTTTTGACTGGATAGCAGGTTTGTGATATATTATTGAGCGGAGTGCCACTTAAGGCAATGGAAATCTTTGTAGGCAAAACAAAAAAATCATCAATAAAAGCGGCTACCTCAGTAGTCATGGTTGCAGAAAACATAAGGTTTTGCCTTCTTCCCGGAAGCAGGTCCAGTATGTTGGTAAGCTGGGGGCGAAATCCAAGGTCTAACATCACATCAACTTCATCAATTACCAACTTCCTGATCTCTTTTAAGCTCAAGGCACCATTCAATACTAAATCATAAAGTCTTCCCGGAGTAGCTATAAGAATGTCAGTACCTTCAGCAAGTATCTGTTTTTGTACATTTATATTTGCTTCGCCATATACGCCTGTTACTCTTACATTCATATATTTTGTATAGTTCTGGATATCTTCAACAACTTGTGTAACCAATTCCCTTGTCGGCACAAGTATTAAAACACGTGGATGAACCTGCTTGGAAAATTTTAATTGCTGAAGAATAGGCAACATGTAGGCAAATGTTTTACCTGTGCCCGTTTGGGCTACTCCTACCAAATCCTTTCCAGAAAGTATGATAGGATAAGCTTGCTCCTGAATTGGGGTAGGCTTTTCAAATGCCATATCGTTGATGGCCTGTTGCAGCGGTTTGGGTAGGCCTAATTCTTCAAAAGTTTTCATCAATGGCTTTTTTTTTCAAAGGTAGGTATTTCAGAAATAGGAATTGAACTTCACAATATAATTGCGTACCAATGAATATCGATTTAAACCACATTTAATTTATCATCCCTAAAAACTAAACATTTTAATTTTCATTCTAAATTGATATCATAAGGTTTTCTTGATGTGGTTTGTCAAACTAATCAAATCATAACTATCATTAATAAAGCATTTTATTGGAAATAGTACAAAAAAGGTATTTATCGTTGGATGTTTTGCGAGGGCTTACAATTGCGTTGGTGATTGTGGCAATACTCCCGGAACATAGGAATATATTTATGCACCGCTACGGCATGCGTCTTGGCATGGATTACTAATACAGACCTTATCTTTCCTACTTTTCTATTTGTTATTGGAAATGCCATGAGTTTTGGTATGAAGAAATTTATAAAAGAAAAAGATAATGCAATCCTCCTTAAAATATTAAAATGAAGGTTGATAGGATAATGGATGGACAGGAAAAAAGTATACCTAAAAGTTTAATAGAAATTGTTCAAAATGCGCAATCTGAAAGATTTGTTTCTATTTAATTTTTAGCAATACATGTTCAATAGTTTCTTTGGTTAAAGGCTTCACAATATAATCTTTTACAGAGCTATAATTTTTTGATCTCTCTATATCTTCGGGGTCCACACTAGAGGAAAGCATAAATATATTGATAGATGGGAAATGACTATAATATAATTTTGTAAAATCTTCTAAAAAATCCCATCCACTCATTAAAGGCATATTGATATCTAAAAAAACAACATCAGGTGCAGATTCTTTTTTGTCTTTATTGCCATTTACCAGGAAATCGAAATAGTCTATTGCTTCTTTTCCATTGGTAAGCGTAAGAATTTCGTTGGCAAAGGAAGTTACTTTAAACACTCTTTTGCCAATAATATGGGTAATTTCATCATCATCTACTAATAAGACTTTTTCTGGCATCATAATTTTTGAAATGTAATGTAAAGGTAGTCCCCACATCAACAGCACTAGTTACAGTAATATTACCCCCCATAGCTTTCATTTTTGACTTGCAAATGAACAATCCCATCCCTTTATTGTCAGAATGTTCATGAAAGCGTTGATACATCCCAAAAATCCTGTCTCCATATCTTTCAAGATCAATTCCTATACCGTTATCAATAAAATTAAGTTCAAGCTTTCCGGCTACCAGCCTGGTTTCCAATTTAATTTCTAACGACCTTTTGGGAGATCTGTATTTTATGGCATTGTTAAGTAAATGTATAAATATTATATGTAAATAACCGAAATTAAAAATTATTTCGTCCACATTGGAAAAATCAAATGAAATACTGCCACCCACTTCTTGTAATTGTTCTTTTATGGTAGCTACTGAACCCTCAAAAATATAGGAAATGCTGACATTATCTTTGGGTATTTCATCCGTATTTTTCAACACCATAACATCCATCAAATCATTAAGTATATTATTAAGGTGTTCTGTTGAATTTTGGAATTTTGTGATCAGGATTTTATTTTCCGGGTCAGTGATGCTAGACATATCGATCAACTTTACCAGCCCCATCAAATTGGATAAAGGAGCCCTAAGGTTATGAGATGTAATAAATGAAAATTGTTTCAGGTCGTAATTGGTATGCTGCAATTCTTCAATAAAAAGCTCCCTTTCTTCTTCATGTTTTTTCCTGAGGCTAATATCTCTTTGGATAAAAATCCAATGAGTGCATTTTCCAGCTTTATCAGTGATAGGAAGTAGGGTGAGATCTATCCAGTATCCCTGCCCGTTCTTATTATAATTGATGATTTCCGCTTGATAAGGTTTATTTTTGTTTAAGCTTTTCCTAATTTGTTCTATTTGGGCTTTATCAGTTAAGGGGCCTTCAAAAATCCCGGGCATCAAACCATTTATTTCAGAAATATCATATCCTGTCATGGTTGAAAAAGCCTGATTTACGAAGATTGTGTTATAGCTTAGGCTTCTTTTTGTTTTTGCCTTGGCTATTAACACACCATCATTTGAGTATGTGATTACAGATTCTAAAATCTTTAACTGTTGTTCTTCTTCCTTTGCCCTGGAAATGTCCGTTTCAATAGCAAAAAAACCTTCCAATTTTCCTTTGGTATCAAAAACAGGATGCCCTTGAATCTTCACCCAATATTTTTTCCCATCTTTATGATAGTTGATAACCTCACATTCAAAGGGCTGTTTAGATTTTATTTGGATCCCCATGTAATCAATAACAGAAGGATCAGATTCCCTTCCCTGCAGTAAAGCCCCGGGGTTTTTATTTAAAGCTTCTTCAAAGGAATATCCACATATTTTAGTACAACCATCATTAATCCATGTTATTTTACCATTGGCATCTGTAATGATTACGCCATTTACCGTTTCCTTGGCTATAAGAGACAGGTTTTTCAGTTCATCTTCTATCTTTTTCCATCCTGATACATCTTGCATAGCGCCAATCATCCTAATAGCCTTGCCTAATTGATTGTGAATGATATAACCCCTATCATAAACAAATGCATAGGTGCCATCGGCCTTCAAAAGCCTGTAATTATCTTCCCAATATTTTTTTGCGGGATTATTTTTCACCTTTTTTAGTTTCTGGGCTACTCTTTCCACATCATCGGGGTGGAGGCGGGAGGTCCAAAAATTATTATCATTTTTATAATCGGATACTTTATAGCCCGATAATTTTGAAAAATTATTCTCGGAGCGAAAAATTTCGTCTGTAATAAGGTTCCAGTCCCATACGCAATCGTTGGTGGCCTTTAAAACAAGCTTATACCTTTCATCACTTTCTTTAAGTGCAAGTTCAGAAAATTTATTTTCCAATATTATGGAAAGAAGCTCTTTGATGTTTTCAAGGGAAGATACCTCATTCTCTGTAGGGTATTTTGTTTCATTAAAATATACGGCAAAAGTAGCCATTACCTCACCGCTTGTATTGAAAAGAGGATATGACCAGCATGATTTTAACCCTGCTGCCAATGCATGTGTTTTATAGTTGGCCCATCTTTTATCTGATGCAATATCAGACACATAAACAGCTTCTTTGGTGTAGGCTGCAGCACCACAAGAGCCAACATTTTTGCCAAAAGCAATGCCATCTATTGCCATGCTATATTCTATTGGCAGCTGCGGCGCTGCCAAAGTGAACAATTGGTTTCCTTTCACGAGCAAAACCGACAAAATCATCCCTTCATGTAACTTCTCGATCTCAGTTAAATAATAAGTAACAATTTGTTCAAGGGTATTGCCGGCAATAGCATTCATTTCCAGCACCTTCCTTCCAATTAATTCCCTTTCCTTAATGTACTTGTGCTTTGTTATATCTTTAAAATAAATTGACAAACCACTTTCAGAAGGATAAGCATGTACCTCATAC
>JALZND010000516.1 GCA_030857845.1 Bacteroidota bacterium
TGATATTTACCTGTTTCGGCTTTAAAATGTCAGAGTTATTAGCACAATCCTATGTACCGGAGTTTACTAATGAAAAAATCAAAGTTAAACCTGTTGTAGATATCAAAGCCTTTGCTTTTAATTTAAAAGATGTTCGGTTACACGATAGTCCATTCAAACAAGCTATGGACTGGGATGCTGAATACCTTCTGGCATTGGAGCCTGATCGTTTTCTACACCGCCACCGCAAAAATGCAGGACTTGAACCCAAAGCCGAAATTTATGGCGGTTGGGAAAATTTAGGAGTTTCAGGATTTACCCTGGGGCATTATATTTCAGCATTGGCCATGTACTATGCGGCTACCGGAGATGAACAATTCAAAATCAGAACTGACTATATCACCGATGAACTTGCACACATGCAGGATCTAAGGAAAAACGGATATGTGGGAGGGATACCAGAAGAAGACAGGATCTGGGATGAAATTGCCTCAGGAGATATCCGCTCTGAAGGATTTGATCTAAATGGTGGTTGGGTTCCGTTATATACGGTTCATAAGTTAATGGCAGGTCTGGTAGATGCATACCTTTATGCTGAAAATGAAAAAGCCCTGAATGTTGTAACGAAAATGTCGGACTGGCTTTATGATTTAACAAAGGCACTTTCTGAAGAACAAATGGAGCAAATTATGTTCTGTGAATTTGGCGGGATGAATGATGTTTTGGCACATATTTATGCAATCACAGGAAACAAAAAGTACCTGGATCTCTCATACCGGTTCAATCATAAGCTGATAATGGATCCCCTTGCCAGGGAGGAAGATCAGTTAAACGGGATACATGCAAATACCCAGATTCCAAAATTAATTGGCAATGCTTCCCAATATGAACTTACCGGTGATAAAGAAGCTTATACAGCCGCATCTTTTTTTTGGCAAACAGTAATTGATAACCACACCTATGTGATTGGGGGGAATAGTGATCATGAAATGTTTGGTGAACCAGGAAAGCTTTCCCATCGCTTAAGCAGTAATACAACCGAAACCTGTAATACCTATAATATGCTGAAACTAACCCGCCACCTTTTTGCCTGGAACCCTGTTGCATATTATTCAGATTATTATGAGAGAGGATTGTACAATCATATTCTGGCTTCACAAAATCCTGAAAGCGGAATGATGTGTTATTATGTACCTTTAAAAATGGGTGGGATTAAAACGTACAATACCCCCTTTGATTCATTCTGGTGTTGTACAGGTACAGGAATGGAAAACCATGTAAAATATGGTGAAAATATTTATGCAAGAGGTAAAGATGGAAGTCTGTTTGTAAATCTATTTATTCCTTCGGAACTAAATTGGGAAGAAAGAGGCGTGCAAATTATACAGGAAACAGAATATCCTCTCAAGGAACAGGTCCGGTTATCTATAAAATCTGCCTTAGAAAGTTCATTTATAATTCATATTCGTCAACCTGATTGGGCGAAAGAAGGCGTTCAGGTTTTGGTTAATGGAGAAGAAATAGCTGTAAAACCTTCAAATGATGGATATTTGAGTTTGAACAGGACATGGAAAAATAATGATGTAATAGAGCTCAAATTTCCAATGTCTTTTTATACCGAGAGTATGCCCGATAATATAAACAGGATTTCTATATTATATGGACCTTTGGTAATGGCAGGGATTCTTGAGAAAGATGAAAGTGATAAGGATATTGATCCAACGGTACTTATTGGTGAAAAAGAAAATTTTCTTTCTTCAGTGGTTCCGGTTACTGATCAATCTCTTACTTTTAAAACTGAAAGTATTTCCAATCCTGAAGATGTAACCATAGTACCTTTTTATCAGGTGCATGATCAATTTTACAATGTTTACTGGGATCTGTTTACAGAAAATGAATGGTCTGAAAACCGGAAGAATTATAAAGCTGAAAAGGAAAGAATAGAAAAGCTTGAAGCAAAAACTGTAGATCATGTAAGGGTGGGTGAGCAACAACCCGAAGTAGATCATAATTTCAAGGGAGAAAAAACTAAATCGGGACATTTCAATGGCCAAAGATGGCGACAGGCAACAGAAGGTGGCTGGTTTTCATATGAAATGAAAGTTGATCCAAAGAAAAAAAATACTGTAATCCTCACTTTGAAGAGTAATGATGAGGGAAAGGATTTTGAAGTATATATTGATGATCATAAAATTTCTGCCTTACCACGGGAAATGAAAACTTTTGAAGATTTTTTTGAGGTTCACTATCCCATTCCTAAAAAGCTTTCCAGTGCTAAGCAAAATTTGGTGATAAAAATACAAGCTCAAAACAAAGAAAAAACCAGAGCCGTTTTTGAGTGCCGCATCATTAAAGAATAAGATTTCAATTTAGGTATTTATTGAGGCAAAACTTTTATATAATAATCTTAACTTTATTTTAGAATGGTTTTATAGAATTGAAAATTTATGGCTTCAAAAAATCCATACATCCTAATGCTTGGTTGCTTCGACACAAAAGGGGAGGTTTTCTTTTTCCTTTATAACTGCCTTAAAGCACTGGGAGAACGTGTGGTCACTGTCAATACAGGAGTTTTGGGAACAACTGAATTATTTCATGTAGATTTTGAAGCAGAACAGGTGGCATCGGAAACAGGTATTTCACTGGAAGATATAAGAAAAAAAGCGGACCGGGGATATGCTGTTGATGTTATGGGCAGTGGAGCAG
>JALZND010000517.1 GCA_030857845.1 Bacteroidota bacterium
TATAAGAAATATTATTCCATGTAACTTTAAATTTCATTAAAGTATTGGCTCTATGTGAAATATAGTGGGTAATCGAATTTTAGCTTACCAGCAATAAAATAAATCATGTTAATGAAGTTGTTTATATTCCTATATCCCCTAGCCCTTTTCTTTGCCAGTTGTATCTTGGAATTGATCCCCTCTAATATTCCATTGGTCAATCTTGATTTGGCATAGTTAACAATCCCAGTCCAATGCGCCAACAAAGTTTTGGCCGCTTTCTTAAAGGGTTGGATCCCTGATTCCTCGACTAAATCGCACCAATAAGCCAAAAAACCACCAGCTTCTTCTATGGTCTTGAAACCCCAAAATTCATTGAACAGTTCTTTCAGCCGATATGCATCTGCAATGACAGGATAAAGTTTCAACAAGCCGTATTTGGCTTCCTTGGCATTGGCATTTAAATCTTTGTCTTGCTTAAGGAAAGTATACTTGTGGCCTTTGAGCATTTCAAACTCCACCCTTTCCAGCTTTCTTACCCTGTCCATTGCCTCATTGATGATCTTGACCGTATGGAATTTATCGAAGGTAATTTCCGCATTGGGGAAATTGTCCATAATGCCGGAAATAAAAGCAGGTGACATATCTATACAAGCTTGTTTTATCTGCTCTTTTGGGGCCCCTTTTTCTTCCAGATGCCCCTTTAATTTCACTATGCAATCAGCCCCTTTCCCAGGGGTAGCGTAAATCACTCTTCTCTGTTCCATGTCCACTGCAACGGTTACATAATTGTGCCCTTTTTTAGTGGAGGTTTCATCAATGCCTATTGTTTCTGTTTCACATTGGTCATCAGCCTTGAAAGCTTTCTTTATCCAATAATTAAAAATTGTCCATAGCCTTTGGGCATACACCCCCATAATATCGGCTGCTTTGTTAACAGGCATTTCCGATTCGATTAAAAGCATGGAAAAAGCCTCAAACAATAAAGTAAAGCCACTTCCGGCCCTCGCCCAGGGAACCTCTACATTTAACACCTTTCCCTCTGAACTGACAACCCTTGGTAGACGGGCATGCAAATAGCAGGTATGCTGGAAGAAGTTCAAGTGCTGCCAGGTACGCTCTACCGTATCATGGGTTTTCAGTTCATTGCCGGCTATATCTTTAAATTTAAACCCTTGTTCAAAATCAAGGTAAATATCTATTTGCCCATGGGTCTTGCTCTCCGACAAACCCATTTTAATGTCTTTTAAAAACCAAGGCTTCTGCAAACCTAAAGCCATTTCAAAAATTTGAGTGCTGTTCATAGTTGCAAATATCTGAAATTATTATCTTTACCCACTACAATTCATATAGCACCTGATTTTTTTTATAAATTACTGATAATCGTCTGTAAATATGTTGGCCATAGTAGAGCTTGCTTTAGCAATTAAAAATTTTTTATCTCCGGAAACAGCATAAATTTCAGATTCACAAAAATTTAATTTCTTACCTTTCTTCAAGACCCATCCATAGGCTAATAATCTTTCACCTACTCCTGGATTTAAATAACTTATTTTTAATTCTGCAGTAACCACATGATTTTGGGGATGTACCACTGTATATGCTGCAAATCCACAAACAATGTCTGCAAGTGTTGCAATTAAACCGCCATGAGCAAATCCTTTTTGTTGTTTATGAATTTTCTTAAGGTCAAGTTCACCCTCAATTATCCCTTCTTCAATCTTATTAATTGAAAACCCGATAAGATGCATGAAGTGTTGTCCCTTGATATATTCATAAATTCTATCTTTATTTATATGAAATTCATTTTCCATAGTATTTTTTATTAATTAAATATATTTACAAAGAAATTTTAATATCTTTTTCCATTCATCACGTTTAACTAATTGCAATTACTTATTTTTTAATAATTTTTTATAATGTCAACATCTTTTAATGACATTGAAGAGAAGTTTGGCGGAAAATTAAGAATCAGGGTCAGTGGAATATGTCTTAAAAATGATGCACTTTTAATGGTAAATCATAAAGGATTGGGAGACAATGATATTTTTTGGGCACCTCCGGGAGGCGGAATGATTTTCGGTAGCTCAGCTGAAGAAAACCTAATTCGCGAATTTAAAGAGGAAACCGGATTAAAAATAAAAGTAAACAAGTTTTTATTTGTTCATGAATATATAGGAAATCCATTGCACGCAGTCGAACTATTTTTTAGTGTGGAAATAGTTGGGGGTACTTTGTCAAAAGGCAATGATCCGGAAATGGTCATTGATAAACAAATAATTGATGATGTGAAATTTATGGAATGGCATCACCTGAAAAATTTAAGATACGGCCAAGTGCATCAAATAATTTCTCATTGTTCCAGCATCTTAGAAATATTTAATTTAAAAGGTTATTTTAAGTTTGAAAATAATTACATAAAATAGCAGCAGAATTAAATTATGTTTTAGAATTTTAAATCTTTATTATTGCAGTAAAAGCTTTTTATAATGAACCAGACCAGAATATTATCGATAGTATTTTTTGTAATAGCAATTGGACTCGGCTATTATTTGTTCGACCGAATTAAATATAAAATTGATGAGGAAGACCGGATCACCAGGATTGAGAATAGTATTATACAAAGATTAAAAATGATCCGTGATGCTCAGATTGCTTATCAGGCTGTGAACAGGGAATATACAGATAATTGGGACCAACTAATT
>JALZND010000006.1:0-9502 GCA_030857845.1 Bacteroidota bacterium
CTTCAAATGTATAAACTTTAATTTGTGGGTTATGAGAGGAAAGATATAATGAATTGATGCCCAGGGATGTCCCTAGCTCAAGTACCGTAGTTGGGTTGAAATGATCTACAAGCTTATAAAGCAGCTTCGAAAATTTTGGAGAACTAAGGCCCGATTTTGCAATGTCTTTAGCTTTCCTTTGTGTTTTTTTGCTGCTCCTGGACCCTGATCCATAATCCTGTATGTTGATCAAAGTCACATCTTTATGGATTGTTTTTCGGATTTCCTCAATTTCTTTAAAATAACTATAATCTTTCTTGTTTTTTATCACAGAACAATATAATTGGTAAACAAAAGGAGGGTGCAAAGAATATTGGTCCACTGCCTTCATCCAGTATTGAAGGAAGCTAAGGGGAATATGAAGTTTTTTAAGCAATGAAAGAAATCAATAAGGAACTGTAGTGAAGATTCTGTGACACAATGGGAGAATTTCAGTCGTGGATGTTTAGTTCATTCTAAAAGGAACTATCATAATGAATTCGGGAATTATCACCTTAAACTTTTTGCCGTCTATTATCCGCTCCATTTTATATGAACCATACATTTTACCCATGCCACTCTTTAAATTACAACCTGATACATATTGATGTGATTGGCCTGGTTCAAGGGTCGGCTGCTGCCCAACAACCCCTTCGCCTTCTACTTCCCTGATTTTATAGTTGGCGTCATGGATATGCCAATGCCTCCTTAAGAGTTTTATTGTATATTCACTATTATTTTCTATGGTAATACGATAGGTGAAAACGTAATGATATTGACTTGGGCTTGAATATTCAGGTTGATATTCTATTTCTACGCTTACTTTAACTCCTTCGGTAACTTCGGTGACCATTGTAGTTATAGATTTACTGATGGAAAATTATATTTTTGTTAAATGAGAACGTCAAAGACAGGGATAAGTTTTACAGTAAAACCCTTTTATGTCATAGCGCATTCATCTTTTAAATTATAAAATAAACGCTCTATATAAGTCAATGAAGCCACAATAATTTCTATTTTTCAACAGAAATTTAAATATATAGAAACCTTGTTTATCTTAAAAATTATTTACCAGTTATTATAAAATATATGGAGGTTAAAATAGAAGGGAGTTGGAAACATCTCTTAAATCAGGAATTTAATAAACCGTATTTTATTGACCTCATAAAATTTGTAAAGAATGAATATAAAGAACATGAAGTATTTCCTCCAGGGAAAGAAATTTTTAATGCTTTTAACTTCTGTCCTTTCGACTCTTTAAAAGTTGTGATCATTGGCCAGGACCCTTACCATGGAAAGGGACAAGCCCATGGACTGTGTTTTTCAGTAAGGGAAGGAGTGAGGGTGCCTCCATCGTTGGCCAATATATTTAAGGAAATTAAAGATGATTTAAATAAGGAGGCCCCAAAGGACGGCTCACTGGAACGGTGGGCAAGGCAAGGTGCGCTGTTATTGAATGCTGCCCTTACAGTCCGTTCCAACCAAGCAGGTTCCCATCAAGCCCGTGGATGGGAACAATTTACCGATACAGTGATAAAAGTTGTTTCCGATAATAAAGAAGGGGTAGTCTTTATGCTTTGGGGCGCGTATGCCCAGAAAAAAAGTATGCTGATAGATGCCGACAAGCACCTGGTACTTCAATCGGCACACCCTTCACCCTTTTCTGCACACAAAGGTTTTTTAGGAAATAAGCATTTCAGTAATGCAAATGCCTATTTAAAAAGCAATGGAAAAGAGGAAATAGATTGGTAGTTTTTAAGTTCTCAGTTTGTTAGTTCTCAGTTTTCTGACATTAAAATTGAAATGAGTTCTTGTTTGTCTAATAAGAGTGGATTATTAGTTTAAGTTTATAGTTCTCATACCGTCAGCCGTAGTGTATTTAGCAGATGCCCATATACTGAAATTTATTGAAGTTACTCAAAGATAACTGCCTGCACAAGCAATTTCTGGAGAAGCTGGGGGCATTTGCATAATCCTAATTGTTATGTGCAGCTTTTCTTAATTTCTTTTTAAATGATTCTGTCAGTTCTGTTTCACCAAGTTCTTCGGATAACACCATTATATTTTTAATCACCTCTTGATGGGAAGAGTCAATCTGATGTGCAGTAAAAAGAACGTTAACAGCAAATCTTTTATAGTCTGATCCTTTTTCAGGATCACCTTCTTCTGAATAGCCATTTCCATATTCAAAAGCCAAAGTCCCAATGTCCAATAATCTATAAACAGCAATGTTCTTTAGTTTTTTACTGCTATCCATGCTTATTGCTTTATCAATTGACGCTTTACCGCCTTGTATGTCGCCTAAGTTAATCTTGCATAGTCCGTATTCCAAATGAGCGGCAAACGAAGCTGAGTCAAGCTGAAGAGCTTTCTCAAACCAGTTAATTCCTTCTCTGAACTCCTTTATCATGTAATGACTGTGTCCTAATGCACTGGCTGCTCCAGAATGATTAGGATCGATAATTATTGTTTCATTGAATTTTTCAATAGCCTTTAGATTTAATGCTTCTGCTTTTTCAAAATTGCCAACATCTCCTTGCTCTGCAGCGTCAAGAGACAAGGAAACACCTTCGTTGAATACTTTGAAAGCCTTATCTTCTTTCTTGGAGGATGCACATCCGAATAGGATACTGAACATAAATGTGATTGCTAAGATTCTATATATTAGGTTTTTCTGTTGTCTATAACGTTGGCATATACCGGACCAGCAGTGTTTAAAGCAGTTAATTATCCTCCTAGACTAGGATAGTTTAAACACTACTGCTCAAACCCCTGGTCTGGAATTTGCACTGTTATGCCCAGTGCTTATTTCATTAGACAGTCTGATGCATAAATGTAATAAATCTTTCTCAATCAAACCGAAATAGTTTTTCTCAAGCGAAATGTTCTTTATGTCAATTTTTTGTTTATTCTCAACTTCTGACGCACAGTCACCTGTCCAACAACAATAATATTCTATATCTTCAACAAGAGTGGCTTCCAACAAAAATTCAATAAATTTTAATGGAGATTTTTTATTGTTCGCCCACTCTGAATTGTCGTAAAATTCAGATACAAAGTCAAGTCCACAAGAACAGTTGGTGTCAGAACCCACATAATAAATATTCTGCTTTAAAAATTTTTGTTTAAGCTCATCTAATTCTTCGTCAGTTGGTTTCTCAAAGTAAATGTCAGTCTGTTCAGGAATAAATTGTCACAATTCTAACTTCTTATTTGTCCCTATATAAACTGCGAAGCACATTATTCATTTGTTACTGTCTTGTTTGTCGTTATAGCATTGGGCATAACGATAAGTGTTGTTTCAGTTGCAGGTCTTTAGAGCACTTTCATATCAGCGATTTTGCAACCCGCACGCATATAAAAATAATAAAAAAGTGCAGGACTTTAAGTGATAATCTTAACTATTACTCATTACCCTGCAATTGAAACAAAGCATTTCAGCCGGTGTGTTTTTTATCTTGATCATTCGAATGCGTCTTTAGCATAAATTGCAATTTCAATACCCAAAGATAATCGGCCGGCTTAATTTCCTTGTCTATATAGTTGTAATCCTTCAGGCCTTCTTGTCCTTACTCAAACTTAACAATATCCCTTCTACCCTTGGTTGCCTTGGCACCCACAAATAAACAGCACTTAAAGTCAGACAATATCAGACCAAATATAAAGAGAATTGATTGGAAATAAATCTAAAGGCATATCTTAAAACAAAAAATGAAAATACTTTCATGGTCCTATCCAAACACTAAATGCTAATCACTAATTGCTAACAGCTAATCGCTACCTAATCTTCAACTGGCAATGGTGCTGTGCCGGGTTGTTCTATAGTTTGATCTGTGCCTGCAGGAGGGATTGCTTCGCCTGATTCGATCCCAGATTCTTGTTCGATAGGACTTAGGCCGGGCATGATGGTTTGTTCACGTGCACGTTCCACGTTAGGGCTGCTAGGGCCGGTTGAAGAAGGGTTTATAAATGCACTGGTGCTTAAGCTCAATGCTAAAATTCCTAAAGCGAAACCCCAGGTAACTTTTTCAAGTATGTCCCCGGTTTTTTTTACGCCCATTAATTGGCTTGTTGAGGCTCCGCCAAATTGACTTGATAATCCACCACCTTTTGAGTTTTGAGCCAATACCACAAGTACCAGCAATAAAGATAAAATGATGATTACGGAAACGATGAAAGTAAACATTTAATTAGGAATTTTTAATTTCTTCTATACAAGATGCAAAGTACGCCTTTTTTTCCGGGAATTTCAAAATTAATTTCTCATATATATTAATTGCCTTTTGCGACTTCCCTTGATTATTTAAAATCACCGCCAGATTCTCAGAAATAAGGTGTTCTCCTATGGTTAATTTTGGTATGGACAAGTCTTCTATTTGTTTCTGGTCTTCATTGAATTTTAAATCGAAACGGGATAAAGAAGGATTTAACTTTATGAAATTTTCTATAAGCTGATGCTGGTCTACTTCCTGGTCTTTGTCTGACCCACTGGTTTGCTTTTCGGCATCAACAATCCCAGCATAATCGCCGGCCTGTTCTATATTAGAAAGTTCATGTTTTGGCTCATTTATGCTTTGCTCAACTTCCGCATCTTTAGGAGTAGGTCCAGTTATTTCTGGTTTTTCCTGCTGTGGTGCTTCATTATTGGTTTCATGGCTTTTATCCTTTTGTATGCTTCTTTCTTTATACTCTTTGATATTTCGTGCCAGTTCAGCTCGAATGTCTTCCTTTTCACCAAAAACCTCTACTTTTTGGGTCGGTAAATTTTCTATTGTACCTGAGGCTAAATTTACCGTTTCCTGTTTGTCAGGTTCCTCTGTTTGTATGGGATTGTTAAATGCTTCAGTTGTGGTGTGGCTTTGATGAACAATATCTTCATCAGGTTGAACCATTTTATCTTGGTATCCAGGCTCAAATAGTTCTTCAGGATCTTGCACAAGATTATCAGGTGTTTCATATGCCTCCGCTTCAATGGCATTAG
The DNA here is from genome assembly GCA_030857845.1 of Bacteroidota bacterium. GTDB lineage: Bacteria > Bacteroidota > Bacteroidia > Cytophagales > Cyclobacteriaceae > JALZND01. The sequence goes on from JALZND010000006.1 coordinate 5,000, forward strand.
AAATTTCTGGCCCATTTGTTACTTTAGATGGTCCGTGTTGGCTTGGGCGGCTTGCTTTAATTCTAGTAGGATCATCTTCCATGATCCGCTTCAAAAATAACCTATCAGGGGTATAAATTGCAGCCTTATGCAATTTGGCAGGTGCCAAACCATGTTGGAGATCATGGTATTTTTTTGCAATAAGTATATGAATGTTCTGACAATAGGGATAAAATTTGCTCGATTCCAGCAAATCCTCCAGATCATTGTCCGTAATTTCCTTTACATTATTTACTACTTTTAAAAATGCTTCTTTATCCACAACTTGTTTTTTGCTGTAAATTAATAAAAATTACCAATTTGCCACAGAAGCATTGAATATATCGAAAGTAATTCTTTCAAAAATTGTATCAATAAGTCCTGGCTCTGCCGAAGTAAGTGTGGTGGTCCTGGGGTTAAAGTCATCATAAAATGAAAAGGACCTATTAAAGTCAAACTGGCTGTCCTGAACATTTATATAAGATACTGAGACGGTTATGGTCAGCCTCGTTTGTCCTGCTTCGTCTGGTGTATTTTGGTTTTCAGACGCAACAGCTCCTACGGGCGAAGTATCATACCTTGTGATGCTGCCTTCAAATTGAAGGTCGCCATCGGCATCTACCAAAGTGAGGTTGGTATTTTGTTGAAAATAATCTTTGAGCCTTTCGGTAAAAGCCTGGCTTAAGTTTGCCGGCCCATTGCCACTTTCATTGTAAAAATTTTGTATAGAGATTGTTTTTATTTCCGGTGAGATGGAAGCGCCCGTAAAAGAGTATATCCCACAACTGCTGAATAACATCGGGAATACCGCAATCAACAAAAAGTACTGCCAAAATTTATTAACCTTCAAGCTCATATTGTTTAATTTTTCTATATAACGTCCTTTCGGATATGCCAAGGTCTTCGGCGGCATATTTTCTTTTATTGTTATTTTTTACCAATGCCCTTTTAATAAGCTCTTTTTCTTTTTTTTCTATTGATAAAGATTCGTCTTCTTCGGTTTCATGTGATATGTCTTCAATTTTATTGATGTCATAATCATCCTCATTTTTGGCCGGCTTGTCCAAAAGGTAAGCTTTATGCCGTATTTCTTCCTGGTTTATTTTTTCAGTTACATTTTGAAAAAGGTCCTGGTGCTCTTCAATAATGTTGCTTCCATAATTGTCTTGTTGCAGCACATCGTGTACCAATTTTTTCAGCTCTGTCATGTCCCGTTTCATATCAAACAAAACTTTGTACAATAAGTCCCTTTCACTGTAATTTTCCTCTGGGTTTTGGCTTTTATAAAGTGCAGGTAATTGGTTGGTCTCCAGCGGGATATATTTTCTAATGGTATCTGCAGATATTTCACGCTCCATTTCCAGAACAGAAATTTGCTCCACTAAATTCTTTAGCTGCCGGATATTTCCTGGGAAACGGTAGCTGAGCAATATGGTCCGGGCATCTTCTGTAAGGTAAATCGGTTTGATATGGTATTTTTCAGAAAAATCGGATGCAAATTTGCGGAACAATAATTCAATATCTGTACCACGTTCCCTTAATGGTGGCACATAAATGGGCACTGTGTTTAGCCGATAGTATAAGTCTTCCCTGAATTTTCCCTTATCAACTGCATTTAGCAGGTTTACATTTGTAGCTGTAACCACACGAACATCCGTTTTTTGAACTTTTGAGGAACCAACTTTTATAAATTCCCCATTTTCAAGCACTCGCAGCAAGCGTGCCTGGGTGCCTAAAGGCATTTCACCTACCTCATCCAGGAATATGGTGCCGCCATTGGTTACTTCAAAGTACCCTTTGCGTGCTTCATATGCACCTGTAAAAGAGCCTTTTTCATGGCCAAAAAGTTCAGAATCTATTGTTCCTTCCGGTATGGCCCCGCAGTTGATGGCTATAAACTGTCCATGCTTCCTCACGCTCAGGTGGTGGATGATCTTTGAAAAAGATTCCTTACCGCTGCCACTTTCACCCGTAATCAGGACAGTCATATCTGTGGGGGCTACCTGTGCCGCTACTATGATAGCCTGGTTCAGCAATGCAGAATTACCAATAATCCCAAATCGCTGTTTGATGCTTAATATATCTATATCCTTCAAAATAATGCTGTTTTAAATATTGCAAAAAAGATACTAATGTATACCTAAACAACCTCGCCAAGGAGCGTTGCTGATGTGCAATCTTTGATCATTACGTTTACATACTCTCCTTTTTGATGGTTGCCTTTTGGAAAAACTACTATTTTATTGGCACTTGTCTTTCCCTGTAGGAAATCTGATGACCTTTTAGAATCCCCTTCTATCAACACCTTGTAGATTTTATTAAGGTTGTTCAAATTTCTTTTATGCGAAGCTTCTTTTTGTTTTGCAATAATCTCACTTAACCTTCTTTTTTTTGTTTCCAAAGGGATATCATCGGCATATTTCTTTTCTGCCAATGTTCCAGGCCTTTCTGAATAGTAGAACATATAGGAATAGTCATAGCCAACGGTTTCGATCAGCGACAAAGAATCCTGGTGTTCTTCTTCTGTTTCGGTGCAAAACCCAGCTATCATATCAGATGATATGCCACATTCATCCCCCAAAATTTCCCGGATTGCTTTTACCCTGTCTAAATACCATTCCCTGTCATAGGTCCTGTTCATCAGTTGAAGTACCCTGCTATTGCCGCTTTGAGCGGGCAGGTGTATATAGCTGCAAATATTTTCGTATTTCTTTATGGTAAAAAGGACCTCATCTGTAATGTCTTTAGGGTGTGAGGTTGAAAACCTTACCCTAAGGTCAGGATGCACCTGGGCCACCATTTCCAATAGGCGAGAGAAATTGACTACATTTTCTCCTCCATACTTTTCTACTTGTGCTTTTCCTTTAAGGTCCGGATTGGGAGACCATTTGTAGGAGTCAACATTTTGCCCCAGCAAGGTAACTTCCTTAAAACCTCTGTCATATAAATCAGTAGCTTCATTAACAATTGAAAATGGGTCCCTGCTGCGCTCACGGCCTCTTGTAAATGGCACTACACAAAATGAGCACATATTGTCACAGCCACGCATGATGGATATGAAAGCAGATATTCCATTGCTGTTGAGCCGCACCGGGCTGATGTCGGCATAGGTTTCTTCCCTCGAAAGAAAGGTATTTATTGCTTTGTCGCCATCTTCTACCTCTTTTAACAATTCAGGCAGGCTCCGGTAAGCATCAGGGCCCACCACCAGGTCTACAATTTTCTCCTCTTCCAGCAATTTGTCCTTTAGCCTTTCTGCCATACATCCAAGTACTCCTATTATAAGTTCAGGTTTACGTTGCTTTATGACATTAAATTGTGAAAGCCTGTGCCTTATAGTTTGCTCTGCTTTGTCCCTTATTGAGCAGGTATTCAATAAAATCACATCGGCCGTTTCATAGCTTGATGTGGTTCCAAACCCTTCTTTTTGTAGAATGGAAGTTACAATTTCACTGTCTGAGAAGTTCATTGCACATCCATAGCTTTCAATATAAAGCTTCCTGCTGTTTAGGGAACCAGTTTCTTTCGAGACCTCAACAGTATTGCACGACACTTCTGATGGAAGGATTTCAATGTCTTTTACTAAATTTTCCATTTCTTGAAAACAAAATATAAACTACGGCAATTAAGAATGCCCATAGCATCAATAAATAAAATTTTTGAAAGCCAAAGTTAAGAAATTAACGCGGAAGCTAGTGACATATTGGCAGATAATTTTTAACCCTAATTAAAAATAGAAATTTGAATGAACATGATTAACGTAAATCATTTTTTTAGAAGTCCTAAAGTAATATTACAGATCCCTCAATGAAGTAGGTAGGGGAAGTTTTTCGAAGCAATTTTTTGTAAGTTCATTTAGCAATTTTCTGTATGTATTTGAAAATAATCAATCCGGCAAACGATGCTAGGTTTTATCAAGGACTTCCATCATTGCTTTTGCTTTAAGCAAACATTCCTCATATTCTTTTTTAGGAATCGAATCATAAGTGATGGCACTGCCTACCTGAAAAGATAAAGTTTTACTTTTTGTATTATAGAATAAACTCCTGATAACCACATTGAAATCAAAATCACCCCATGGTGTTATAAAGCCTGCGGCCCCTGAATAAATGCCCCTTTTGCTTTTTTCATAATGCTCAATAAACTCCATAGCTTTTACTTTAGGGGCTCCTGTCATACTTCCCATAGGAAAGGCATTTTTTATGGCATCAATAAAATGAAGGTCCTTTTTAATCTCTGCCGTAACAGTTGAAATCATCTGGTGTACTTGCTGAAATGTATAAATACCAAATAGATCTTTAACTTTTACAGTGCCGGGAATGGAGCTTTTTGCCAGGTCATTCCTTACCAGGTCAACAATCATTAAGTTCTCGGCTTGCTCCTTTTCATTGTTTTTTAATTCATATTTGATTTTTTCATCTTCTTCAGGGTCATTTCCTCTTCTTGCTGTTCCCTTAATAGGTTGTGAAATCAATCTTTTTTCCT
>JALZND010000006.1:9512-21587 GCA_030857845.1 Bacteroidota bacterium
GGCACATAGAAGGAACTTATCGTAAAATTTCCCAAAAACAGAAAAAGGCATCGGCGATATTTTGTTCAGAATGATATAGGTTGCCAGTGGGTCAATTTGCTGGTTTTCCGCAAAAAATTCCATGCAATAATTCATTTCGTACATATCGCCATTAATGATATGCTCCCTGATTGCTTCAGTTTTATGTAAGTATTCCTCAATCTCCATTGCTGCTTGCCAACCTGAAGGGCCCTTTCCCATTTCCTGTTGCTGTACTGGATCTTCTATTACAGAAAAATCCTGTATAGACTGGAACAATGAATAGGGGTCTGCAAAAGATAAAATTTTAACAAAATTATTATCAAAGATCAAAACATGTTCGGGTTGGAAAAAAAGAAAATCGGGAAAACCAATGCGGTCTAGGTTTTCACTTTTAAGTTCTTCACAAATATTTTTCAGGTCATAGCCAAAATATCCAGTATACCAATCAGGTTCGGTATCGTGTGCGTTCTTTATTGCTTCAAAGGCGTCTGAAGAGTTCGGGTCAATTAGTTTGTGGCATCCCATCATGAGCATCTGAGGAAATGCACCATAAAGATATGGCAGGTTGTTGTTGTTGAAATAAGTACAGTGGCTGAATGTTATAGAGAAATTTAATGCTTTCTTAATGAAAGAATTAATATCGTTTACTTCAATAGTACATTCAAGTCTTTTAGCTGCCATTCAAAAAAAAAGGAAACTGAAGTTTCCTTTTATTGATACTGAATTTTATAGTTTCAAAGCTTCAAATATAGTCATTTTTGTACCACAATATCCAATCCCACATTGACAGTGTTGTAAATAAATTTATCTTTTGCTTTGTTGGCAGCTTTTGCTTCGTCCTGGTATGACACGCCCCATCTAGTCCTGTCAATATTGAATTTTGCTTCTGCTCGCACTTCTTCATTGCTATCATAGATCCTCGCCGGAAAGCTAATCGAAAGCGTTTTGTCCCGTAAGGTTAAATTTCCGGTAATTTTATGTGTAGGGTTCGACAATTTAAATTCACCATCCTCCTGTGGATTGCTATTTTGAGTAATTTTAACTGCACTTATTTCTTCTACCGAGGTAATTTCAAACTTTCCTTCAGGATGTTGTTCGGTGGCAAAAAAATCATCTGATTTTAAATGCCGGGTTAGTTTTTGCTTGTCCTCACCTTCAATGTCAAGTACATCTATATTGTTCATGTCTAATATTATGGTGCCACCCACCAGGTCATTTTTGGCTACTTGCAGGTTCCCATCCTTAATTCCTATAGTTCCATTGTGCCGTTTTCCTGGTCTTGTGCCAACCCAGGACATCGTGCTCTTTGATTTATCTATAGATAAGTTAGCCGCATCTTCTACTGAAGATATTTCCCTAGCCTCAGAAATCTCAGCCTGGTCACTTTTGGGATTTTCGGTGCAGGAGGTGGAAAGAAAACAAGCTGTTAATATAAATGCAGAAAATGCAGAAAATTTTGTTTTTAGCATTATGTTCATGTTTTTGGTTGATGAATAGGATAAGAAATGAAAATGAATAAATTTAAAAATTTGTCAGGTTAATTTTTTCACTATTTCAACTTTTTGCCTTTTTCAATATACTTAACTAGAACCATAAAAATGATATTATTGCAAACAATTCTTCATTTTCCTGTTTTTTTAAGAAAGAGTAATATGGCAATAATTAAATCAATAAAAGGGGTAGTGCCAAAATTGGGCAAAGATTGTTTCCTTGCAGACAATGCCACTGTAATAGGGGATGTTTTAATGGGCGATAGTTGCAGTGTTTGGTTTAATGCTGTTGTTCGGGGCGATGTCAATTCTATTGCCATAGGCAATGAAACCAATATCCAGGATGGGGCAATAATTCACGGCACTTATGAAAAGGCCAAGACTGTAATTGGCAACAGGGTTTCTATTGCGCATAATGCTATAGTACATGGATGTACCATAGAGGACCGGGTACTGATTGGGATGGGGGCAATTGTAATGGATAATGCCGTGATTAAAACAGGCTCTGTAATTGCAGCTGGAGCAGTGGTGCTTCCAGGTACAATTGTAGAGTCAGGCTATATCTATGCAGGCGTACCCGCTAAAAAGGTAAAGGAAGTTGGCCCTGAGCTTGCGGAAGTTTTTGACCGTACTGCAAAAAATTATATAACTTATGCAAAATGGTATGATTAGAATATGATAATTTAAAATATCATCTCACATCATTCAGTCTCATAATAGTAACAGTCTGACAGGGGATAATGATAGGTTATGGTCGGTAATCAGGGCTGTGGGTCAAAAATATTTGAAGCAGGTGGGGGTTGTTACGGGTTTTAAGAGTCAATCTTAAAATCGACCCTAATTAATATTTTTAGTAACTTTTTATAATGGGGAAATTTAAGTTCAAAGATCTTTCGAAATTGCTTAAAGAAACTTTTAAAGATTGGCAGGAATATGATCCATTCAGGCTAAGTGCCGTGGTAGCTTATTTCGCAATAATTTCTATGCCTGGATTATTGGTAATTGTTGTAAACCTGGTAGGGGTTATCTTTGGTGAAGCTGCCGTTGAAGGTGAAATCGCTGACCGCGTAAATGAAGCTATGGGAAGGGACGCAGCACGAGAAATCCAAAACATGATAAAGTCGGCTAGTGAAGGCGAAGATACCACTATGGCAAATATATTTGGGATTGCGACTTTAATATTTGGATCGACGGGAGTATTTTTTCATTTGCAAAAATCCCTGAATATAATTTGGAATGTAAAAGCAGCGCCTAAGCTTGGCATAAAAAAAATCGTGATTGATAGGATTTTTTCTTTCGGAATGGTCCTTGTGCTGGGCTTTTTATTGCTGGTTTCACTCGCACTGTCATCTGTTTTATCCATAATAAGTGATTGGGTAGTGAACAATCTTCCAGAAATCACCATTTACCTGTTCTATATTGTAAATTACGTCCTTTCAATGGTAATTGTGACCATGCTCTTTGCATTAATGTTCAAATACCTACCTGATGTAAAGATTAAGTGGCGCGTAGTTTGGGTCGGTGCTATTGTTACGGCAATATTATTTCTCCTTAGTGAAATAGCCCTTTCCATATACTTTGCAAATGTAAATGTAGGTTCAATTTATGGATCGGCAGGTTCAATGGTTGTGTTGATGCTTTGGATAACTATTCATGCCTGATATTGTTCTTTGGCGCATCCTTTACAGAAGTTTATGCCCGTCATTATGCCGAAGAGATCATACCTTCAAATCACGCTATTGCTGTAGGGGAAAAGAGGAAAGGTGAAAAAGTAATAAGAGATAACTGAGTTTGTTAAAATATAAAACTGAGTTTGTTAAAATATAAATATGTAAAGAGGATGTATGTAGGTTTAGGATAGCAGTAGCTTTCCTTGTTCTTTTCTTTATCTAAATTTTAAATCTGTTGCTGAAAATCAAAAATCATGACTGAAGATAAATTTAAATTTAAAGATATTAAAGGTTTGTTAAGGGAAACGTATAAAGAATGGCAGGATGATGAACCGTTTAGGTTAAGTGCGGTGGTTTCTTATTTTGCTATTATTTCATTGCCGGGATTATTGGTAATTGTGGTTCAGATAGCCAGTGTAATCTTTGGCGAAGCGGCTGTTAAGGGTGAAATAGTCGAACAGGTGAGCGATTCATTAGGCAGGGATACTGCAAGTAATATCCAGAAAATGATTGCAAATGCCATTGAATCAGAAGATTCGACCTTAGCAAACATATTTGGGATTGGAACTTTGATATTCGGTGCAACAGGGGTTTTCTATCAATTGTAAAAAATCACTGAACAAGATATGGCAGGTTAAAGCAGACCCAAAAATGGGTTTGGAAAAAATTGGTCATTGATAGGGTCTTTTCATTGGGGATGATTTTTGTCATTGGTTTCTTGTTGCTCGTCTCATTGGCGCTTTCATCAGTTTTGTCTGTATTGAGTAGCTGGAAGGTAAGCAACCTTCCTGATTTTACGATATATTTATTTTATGTCATCAACTACCTGATGTCCATGTTAATAGTCACTATATTGTTTGCTTTGGTATATAAATTCTTCCCGGATGCAGAAATCTCCTGGAATGTTGTGTGGGAAGGGGCTGTGGTTACAGCATTTTTGTTTTTGTTGAGCGAAATAGCTTTATCTATATATTTTTTTAATTTAGAAGTAGGTTCCATTTATGGTTCTGCAGGCTCCTTGGTGATAATGATGCTGTGGGTAGCTTATTCTTGTATGATTTTGTTTTTCGGCGCTTCATTTACTCAGGTTTATGCCAGAAGGTACCGGGTAAGAATAAAACCCTCCAAACATGCCGTTGCTGTCGGGGATAAACCTAAAAGCAATGACGATGAATGAGTGAATACAAATTGTGGCTTACCTGTTTTGGGCCTGACAAGCCATTTATTCATTCTCGTTTATAATTTTTAATGAATGTCTGATTTATATTTGCTTTGATGTACCATTTCTCGAGTTTTAGAATTTAAACAATTTATTAATAATAGTATAAATAATTGATTATCAATTTTTTATATAAATTATTATTTTTTTACTCTAAGGGAATTTTGTATTTATATAGCATAAGTTTTAATTTATTTTAGCGTAAAATTGCCCGTCACCTTTTATTATTTGCTTGTATTAAGATTATAATTAAACAAGTAAATTATGAAAAAAATAATAAGAAATATAACTTCTGTACCTCAGTTTTTTTCCAACACGATATCTTCGGCAGGTAGGAACCTTCATAAAAATTTTGTCACGCCTTTTCTGCCAACTTACGATGTAGTATTTATTATGTACAGTGTTATTCCTGGTAAACCCCTGGATATAACTGAAACTATCTATAATTTTGAGAAAGGCGAGAGTGAAAAAGCCAATGACTTTTATCAAAAGATGCTGCACTCAACAGAAAATTTTAAAATGATGCCATCTGAAGTTGTAATGAGAAAAAAGAACAAAGTTGTAAAAGCAACACAATTCGGCCCCATTAAAGAAATTCAGGCTACAATGGCTTGAGATTTGACTGCTTCTAAGAACTAACCATAAATGATATAAAGAAAGCTGTGCCACAATTGGCATGGCTTTTTATTTTTTAGGATTGTCTGGTCCTTAAATATCGTTGCACAAAAAGTAATGTTATGAAAAAAGACAAAGAAGATCAGTATGTTATAAGAAACCAACGTGATTACAATCTGGCTTTTAAAATACAACTAGTATAAGAAGTAGAAAAGGGGCAAATAGGATTAAAAGCCGTTTAAAACAACTACGTCATAATTGCTAATTTTTTTATGGCATGAGGTAGGGAGCCATGATGATTATAACCTGATTTCTTTTTGCACTAATATTTTTTCTACAAGGTCATTAAAGATCCTTCCATAATCATATTCATTAAATTCATCCTTAACTTTTTCAGCTGCTTTTTTGAGAGCTAAATCACCAAGCATCGACATGATATTTTCCTGAAATTCTTTTACCTTAAAGGTTCCTGCACGCATCAGTTTTCCCGCACCGGCTTTTGTTATGAAAAGCATAGCAAGGTATTGATCCAGATTGGAAGCAAGGCCAAGGATGGGTTTGCCTTCATTCAAGGCCTGGTAACCTGTGGTGCTGCCACCATTGCAAATGACCAGCTCGGAAATAGCGGCAGCTTCAGAACCGGGAAAAAAATCTTTTACCAAAATATTTTCCGGTACATCAGCCAGCTGTGCCCTTCCTGCCGTAGCAACTAGTGCATAAACAGGAAGCTCTCCCAAAGCATTGATGATTTTTTTTATTAATTCTATTTTTCCGGACGAACCTAAAGTAACATAAATGACCGGCCTTCCTTTGGTAAGCCCTTCATCAACTTCAATAGTTCCCTGAGGTGACCAAAGCACAGGTCCTAAATAATGATGTTTCGGGGGGAGGTTTTTGGTAGGCACCAAACCGGGTGTATCTGGATGTAATGTGAAATCACCAAAAGTCAGGGTTTCCAGCAGGCTCCCTATGGGTTTTAAGCCATATTTTTTCCGTACAATATTTACGGGTTTTGCAAACTGGTTAAAAGCCACAGGCCGAGCAAGGTTGAAGAAAAAATTTGCCAGGTTCTCTCCTAAAATCTGAACCATCGGATGGTCGGGGATAGGATATTCTGCAATATTGGTAAAAGGGCTCCAATATGCGTTAATCAGAGATGCAAACGGAGTGTCAGATAAAGGGGCACTAATAGATAGTGATAGCCGAAAATCGCCCACTATTAAATCAGGCTTTACCTGGTCTATCAATTGAAGTTCAGCTTTAACATAATCTTCCAGGATTTCTTCCGTATATATAGGACGGGATTCGTCCAGGGCCTCCTGCATTTTTTCTTGTCCAATATTGCTCAAATTCCAAAGCTTAAAATCAGCATCCTTAAAAATAAGCTCTTTATGTTCAGAGCATGCAAAATGCACCTCGTAAATATTTTTGTCCAAAGTTTTGGCAAGCTGAACTAGCCGTACTACCTGTGCCAGGGTTATATCTTCCGAAATAAATAAGATCCTATGTTTATCCATTAGCAATAATGAAAAGCAAAAATTGGTATTACCTAATTTAAAGTATAATTTGAAAAAAACCTTATTGATGTTAAATAATATTTACCATACGGGATTTAGTAAAATTAATAGATGCTTTTAGCGGAACAACCTAAAATAATTTTTTTTAATTAACTTTCACTCCAAAACTGAAACATCCAGATGGAGAAGAGCACAGTAAAAAGTATGCATATAGTAGAGTTGACACAGGCACAGGTGTCTAGGGGTGCTATTGAAAAGCTTTATATAGAAATGAGGCACTTGCTGAACAGGGGCCACTACAAACCCTTTGGGAACTCAGGGAAAGATTTAAAAAATGCCCTGCTCACATTAAAGCCCGAAATTTATGGATCTATGGACGATTCCCTGAAAGTAGAGCTCGATGGATTGGTATATGTAATAGATAGGCTTCCTAAAGGGATAGAAGAGTGCCGTTTCATCAGGCTTATTTCGGAGGAAGGCTATTTCACCTCCGGGTTTGAGGTAATAGTACCTGCCCAAAGAAGGCGCAACTGCTACAGGATAGATCATGAGCAAATATTCATAGAGGTAACCAGGGGCCGCAGTGAAATATATGACATCCTTACCCACCTTACCTTTTTGTACATAGAAGCCGAAAAGATAATAAACCAGGCTGTGAACGAAAGGGGAGAGGAGAGCAAAGAATGGCTGAAGTTAAAACAGATGGTGGAACTGGACGAGGTTTTTACTGAAAAAGACATCGATGGAAACAAACATATATTTACCTACCTGAGTACATTGCTTGGAAGGCCTTTTGAAGAAACAAAAAAGGCTTACCTGAGGCTTGCGGCAAATCCTGCTAAAAACAGTGGCTTGTTTAAAGTGATCTATGGTTTAGGGACAGCAGCCCTGGAACAGGCTAAGTTCCGAAAAGACCGGGAGATAAGTTTTACCCCTACCTTAAGGCAAAGGATAGGGCACCATTTTTATGGGGAGCTTTGGGCTATCGGCATCAAAGCCACTTTGGCTGAATATAACCTGCTGGACCGGCCCGTACATATCATCAGTGCCAATATGCACAGCATTATGAATTCAATTTTTGCCTTGCCCGCCCTCAAAACATCAAAGCTTCAGGATAAAACCATAGATGGCCTTGCTGTAGCATTGAGCAAACCTGAAAATGATACATTAAGGCAGCAAGTGGAAGATTATGCCATAAAGCACGGCATGATTTATATTGCCGCAACATCTGGCACCAACATCCCCGTGCAGATCATCGACACTTCAAAACTTTCCTTGCCAGATTTGTCATCGGAGCTCCCTTACAACAGGAATTATATTGAAAAAGTAAAACCTGTTATCCTGGTAATGGACTATGCCTTTGGTGAGCAGGCGTATGAAACTATGGACGAACTGCTGAAGCCTTATGAGTCGGGAGCAACCACAGTGCCTATGAATGTGGCATCAATTTCCATAATGGGAAAGGCAGGGATCCTGGAAGGTGAAAAAGGGGACATTATGATACCGACCTCACACGTTTTTGAGGGTACTGCAGACAATTATCCTATTGAAAATGAATTCAAGGAAAGCGACTTCGCAAATTCCGGGGTAGGAGTTTATGCAGGGTCCATGATCACCGTCCTCGGCACCTCTTTGCAAAACCGGGACGTGCTGTCCTATTTTAAAAATTCTTCCTGGAACGCCATCGGCCTGGAAATGGAAGGTGCACACTACCAAAAGGCCATCCAGTCGCATGCCAGCATCCGGAACAATATCAGCAAAGACGTAACAATAAGATATGCATATTATGCATCAGACAACCCCCTGATAACCGGGGCCACCCTTGCCTCCGGAAGCCTTGGACTTATTGGAGTAAAGCCCACCTACCTTATAACCATAAACATACTAAAAAGGATCATGAACCCCATAAAAGTAGTTTAGGAATAAAACATAAAATACTTAAAAATCTTGGATTTCTATTTCAAGATTTCGTAGGTTTGCACCTCGGAAATTTGAAAAGGCAAAAAAGCAAGGATTTCCGCACGGTTCCATAGCTCAACTGGATAGAGCAACTGCCTTCTAAGCAGTAGGTTACAGGTTCGATTCCTGTTGGAATCACTTATTAATAGATCAAATTAAATCAAACGCACTAAAAGCCCTGCAAATAGCCATTTGTGAGGCTTTTTATTTGGTGTTGAATGTTATTTAAAATCATTTGATATCAAATAAGATGTTGCCAAATAGTGCGCACTTGATGAACAAAAATTTTGTGCGCACTATTCTTTAATAAAAGGCTGTATATCAAGATGTTCAATTACTGAACATCTTGACTCAAGGTAACTATAAAGTTATTTTTACACACTTTAAATGTTATCACAATGAACAAATCTTTTAAATCCTTTTTCTTTCTAAAGAAAAGAGGTGGGTACAAAGGAGGCCCAATTTCTATTTATTTAAGAATTACTGTTGATGGAATTAAAAGTGAATTGACAATTCAACGAACTATAGATCCTTCAAAGTTGAATCAGTCTGCTGGTAGAGCTAAAGGCACTAAGCAGGAAGTTGCTCAGCTCAATCAATATCTGGACATTGTACAGGGAAAGCTATTTGAAATCCAGAAAGAGCATGAACTAAAAAATGAACCCCTTACTGCTGATATTGTAAAACATTAAAAAATTAAAAAAAATTATCAATCAATGCCTGGCTAATGATCTGCTTGAATAAGACCCTTTCCATTCTTACAAAATAAAGCTTAAAGATACTCATGGATCCATTCTATCTGAAGACGAACTGAAAGTTTTGGAGGAAAAATCTTTTGATATCCCCCGTATTGAGCTGGTAAGATGCTATTTTTTAGCTTCCTGTGATAATACTACATCTTCAGAAACTAAAATAGAAAATGGACCTTTAATGAATGAAATTGTGGGGGCTTATGCTCGGGATTATTCTTTTGAAGTTAAGAATATGAGTACTGACCAGATTATAAGAATAAGAAGTGTCCGGGTACCATCTTCATTAAAGAAAAAGAAAATGGTTTTGAAGTGAGTAATTCTAAATATCGGATGAATGATTATGATGAGGATGGGTGGCTAAAAATAACAGGGTCAGAGAGAATGCCTACCTTTCAATCAAATTTTGATGAAAAAGATAATTCTTTGGTTCCTGTTCAAAATCCATTTGTTGCCCCTGTTTATTTTGATTCTGATAATGAATACTTTACCTCGTTAAATTTTTGATTCAATTCCCTTCAGGTACGATTAAAGGCCAAAAGCTAAATAGGAAACAGCTGTAATTCCTTCATTTCAATTCCACTCTGGTACAATAAAAGGGTTTAGAAATTGTTCATTTAAAGTTTCACCTTTGTTATTTCATTTCCACTCTGGTACGATTAAAGGAATTGTATCCCTCCAATTTCTATTATGGCAGGCTGTATAAAACAGAAAAAATGACAATCTTTTGCCTATCCTACTATTCCGACTTGTAAATTTTTAAAGTTGATATAATTCAACCAATATCCTCTTGGTAAGGAATTCCGAGTTCTCGGGCCATTCTTCAAAGAAGACTTTACGAGAATATCGAATCATATCCCAAACTAATCCTTAGTAAAAAGGTATTTTCCGCCTATAAACCCTGAACCTCTTATAGACAAAAAGAAGGGGAAAATTATATTTTGTTCCTGTTTTTTCTTATGACCCACAATTACAATTACTTTAACAGGTTTATGAAAATAATAAAGTTATCACAAAATTTTATGGACTTTCGGATTATGATTTTACATACGGCCTCTACTTTCAAATTTTTTGAAATTTGTTTGATATAGTGTTGAGTTCTCAAAACTGTTTTTAACACAAAACTAACATTCCCCAAAGAATAGTAATTTATCGTGATTTATGGTTAATAGAATCATAACGTCTTCTTAACAGCACTTCAGTGTATATAGATTACTTTTAGAGCATCATTAAAAGTAAAAAAGTATCAAAAATTTTATGTATTCCACTAATTAAACTTTATGTATTCGAAATTTCGATTTTTTAAACTCATCTGTGCTTCTGCATGGTTGATTACTTTGGCTGGATTTTGTGCTATTCCATCTCATGTATTTTCTAAAGATATTGATAAGGAGGTGTTTTTTAAAACAAAAGACCCCTTATTAAATTTAGAATCCGTACAGCAAGCAATTTCAGGTACTGTTACAGATGAAACAGGAGCACCATTACCCGGTGCAACAGTTCTTATCAAAGGAACAACAAAGGGCATAATAACAGATTTAAATGGAAAATTTGTTATTGATGTCGATGCCGATGCCTTTCTTCTAATTTCTTATTTGGGATATGCTCCGAAAGAGGTTTCAGTGAACGGGCAATCAACAATAGTTGTCCAATTAGACCAAGATATTTCACAATTGAATGAAATTGTTGTGGTTGGTTACGGTACCCAAAAAAGGTCAGACATTACTGGATCCATTGCTTCTGTAAATAGTGAGAATTTTAACATGGGTGTGGTTACGAACCCAGGTGAACTGATTCAGGGTAAATTGGCCGGCGTCTCCATTGCCTCGAATAGTGGTGAACCTGGTGCCTCACAAGATGTAATTATTAGGGGTATCGGTAGTTTGCGTTCTGGAACACAGCCGCTTTACGTGGTCGATGGCTTTTTGTTAGACAATTCCTCTACGGGCATTGCCACCAATCCCCTGAATTTTCTTAACCCTAGCGATATTGAAAGTATTGATGTGCTAAAGGATGCTAGTGCTACGGCAGTATATGGTTCCAGAGCAGCTAATGGGGTAGTAGTAATTACCACTAAAAAAGGACAAGGAAAACCTCAAATGAATCTTTCGGTTTCTACTGCTTTGTCGTCCCTTGCCAATAAAATAGATGTTTTCGATGCCGAGGAGTTTCGTAGGCAAGTAGTGGCCGTGGGTGGAAATTTGGAAGACTTCGGGGGAAATACCGATTGGCAAGATGAATTATCCCAGACAGGTTTATCAAAAAATGTCAATTTCTCCATGAGTGGAGCAACCAATGAGAAATTTTCTTATTTCTCATCCGTGGGCTATCAGGATCAAGAAGGAATCTTGAAGAATAGCGAACTAAAGCGTTATTCGGGGAAATTGAACATGAATCAAAAGGCATTCAACGGTAGGTTTAATTTAGATTATAATCTTACGGCCTCCCGCACCGAAAATTTACGCCCTGACATCGGATCAACGATAAGGGATATGCTTAGTTTGAACCCTACGATTCCCGCATTGACGGACGGTGAGCCAACCTTATTGAACACTAACGCCTTAAATCCGATTAAAAGGTATGATCTTTATAGTGATTTGGCCATCAATAACCGTATTTTGACTACCTTTTCACCATCAATAGAAATAGTCGATGGGCTTACTTATAAGCTGAACCTTGGTGTTGATTACTCCGCTACAAATAGGGACCAACAGAACAAACCCTTTCCGTCAGTTATAAATGAGGCCGATATTTCAGATGGGTCATTGGGAAGTGCATTTAGTACAAATACTAATCAACTGGTAGAGAATACGTTAACATATAATTTGAACAAGG
>JALZND010000006.1:21597-23884 GCA_030857845.1 Bacteroidota bacterium
TTCATAATGTTATTCTACTGGCGGGACATTCCTACCAAAAATTTTTGGATGAAACCAGAATATTTTCTTATCGGGGCTTTGCAAATAATAATATTGAACCCAGGTTCCAAGACCAGACCAGTTCAGATGAATATCCTACCTCAGTAAATTCGGCTGCCTTTAAAAACGAGTTACAGTCTTTCTTCGGCAGACTGAACTATGGGTACGCCGATAAATATCTGTTTACCGCAACGTTTCGTGCCGATGGATCCTCAAAGTTCGGGGACAACAACAAATATGGTTATTTCCCTTCTTTTGCATTGGGATGGAACATAAGCAACGAAGATTTTATGGCGAACTCTGTTTTCAACAACTTAAAGTTGCGTGCAAGCTGGGGCCAAACGGGTAACCAAGAGATTCCCTCCAAAATCACAAAAGCCAGTTTTTCGGAAGATAGATTAATAACGGGGGGCCGCAGTCTCAATACGTATCCCATAGATACCGACGCCACCTCAATTGATGGTTATCCGTACGGAATTGTTTTTACACGTTTGGCAAACCCAAATCTACAATGGGAAGTATCCTCCCAAATAGATGTAGGAATTGATTTCGCATTCTTTAATTACCGTTTAACTGGTACATTAGATTATTTCAATAAACAGTCCTCCAATATATTGTTGGAAGTTGTTCCTGCAGACCCTGTTGAGCCAACAGCTTTATATTGGAACAATATCCCAGATATGAAAATCCATAACAATGGTGTTGAGTTGGCATTGGATTACAATAGCGAGCTAAAGCGAGACTTCTCTTATAATATCGGAGGCAACATTACCTATATTCAAAACGAGGTGAAAGATTCACCCTATTCGGTATTGACAACAGGGTCGGCCCAAGGTTCTGGCCAAACGGGTGCTACCATTAATGGCTACATTAATAATGAGCCGTTAGGGGCATTCTATATGCTTCAATTTGATGGTATTGGTGCTGATGATGGCCTGAACATGTTCAGGGACATCAATGGAGATGGCGAAGTATTGGACAATGACCGAAGCGTAGTGGGCAGTGCGATTCCTAAATTGATCTATGCGTATTACCTAAACGTTAAGTACAAGGCTTTTGACCTAGGTTTTAACTTCAATGGAGTAGCAGGTAACAAGGTTTATAATCATACGACCATGACACTGTACAATAAGGCACTGTTGGCTAGGTCTAACAATACAACTGATTTTGCCGTCCAGTTCCCCGATGAGGCATTAAGCAATGCCAATACCGTATCCACACGTTATTTGGAGGATGGCTCTTTCTTAAGATTGAATAACGCTACATTGGCATATAACTTAAGTTCTGATAAGATCGGATTGGGGGATATGTTCCAAAATATCCGTTTTTCGATAACAGGTCAAAACCTATTTGTGATAACAGATTATTCAGGATTTGACCCTGAAGTCAATACAGGATCCGCTTCAGCCGGAATTCAAACCTTCGGAATCGACCGTTTTACCTATCCAAGGGCAAGAACTTTTTTATTCGGGCTTAATGTAACATTCTAACGATTCTTTAAATATCATATAAAGACAAAATATTATGAAAAATAAAATATTTTACAAAATACTGCCTATAGTTGTATTTTTAATCACATTTTTTGGTTGTACTGACTTAGAGGAAGACATTCTTGACGAGTCGCTTACCGGAACTGGCCAAGCCGAAGTTGTTAGTGGGTCCATTGCGCCGGTTTATGGGCTTTTGAGCCAGGTGTGGTTACATACGGCTAATTTTGGACTTCAGGAAGTTGCCTCTGATGAAGCCATCCTTCCCTATCGTGGGGGTACGGACTGGTTTGATGGAGGTAAGTTTATTGCGGTTCACCAACATCTTATGACCCCCGGCAATAGCTTGATAGGGGATTCTTGGACATTTATAACTTTATCTATATCGAGAGCGGTAATAGCTGAGGAAAGATTAAGCCCGGAAGCTGAAACCGGTGATGCAAGAGCCCAAGATGCACTTTACGAAATGATAGCCATGAAGGCATACCTCAATATGTTGGCACTTGATAATTGGGGCCTTGTTTTTAAGAAGGAGAGCTCGGACCAAATATCGGAAATCCTTAGAGGACAAGAAGCCATTGAGTATATTGAAAGTGAACTGCTGTCGGTCGTTAACGTTATCAATAATGATAAGGGTCCCGGCAGGTTTACAAAAGATGCCGTAAGTGCTTTGTTGGCACGCTTATATTTAAATGCAGCCGTGTATCGCGATCCTTATGGCACTCCCGAATTTACGGTAGCCGATATGGATAAGGTTATAC
>JALZND010000518.1 GCA_030857845.1 Bacteroidota bacterium
TGCTTCCACTACCCACAGCCGGCCCCGGTAGTCCATGGTAAAACAAATGGGGCGTACCACATCCGGCTCAGCAGCAGCCAGGGTAATCTTAAAACCTTCCTGCGGGGTCATACTTTGCGCTGCCTTTTCTCCGGAAAGCCCGGCATGGGGAATATGGTCCAGGGGTGGAAGAACAATTATATCTTCCTTCTTTAGCTCATTAGGAAATATTGGCCGATCGGAATGGAAAAGAAATTCATCAAAATTTATATGCGCCCATTTATCATCTTTAATATAGGGTATTTGAGAAATACCGGTTTCATTGTCTATAAGCCGGATAAATATTTCCTTTCCCATATGCTCTTTCAAGTCTACCACCACCGGTTGAAGCGTAGCCCTGCCTGACCCGGATATCTGAAAGAAAACCTGGTCAGTATCTGTCCTTACCAGCTCTACCCGGGTATCTTCCAGGGCTCCGCCTGAAACTCTGAAGGAAGCATAAGAATGGGTTACTTTAAATGGGGCAGAGGTAAGCGTGCCGGTAAGCTTATAATTTAAAGTTCCGCCACTGCTGATAAAATATTTTCCCTCCGGACTTATATTCATATCTTTTTCATGCACCGGGGAAGGATCCTGGGAAATCAGCGGATCGGAAAATGCCTCACCGACAGCGGTCCAGTCATTGAGTGTACCTGATTCAAAATCCATATTTAGATCACGCTCACCTGTGTTGGGAAGCGCTCCGGCTACCATTACTTCATCAGTAATAGGCCCTTCCACTATTTCAAACTGTCCTACCATACCGGCAGCCCGGTGGCCGGGAATAGTACAAAAGTAGGTATCACTTTTTTCAGCCACAAAATTAATGCTGGCAGTAGAGCCTTTTTCCAATATTACTTCACTTTTAAGCCTAAGTTTTTCCATGGCAATATCATGGGTCATCGTCTCACCATTGATGATGGTAATTTTGACCCGGTCCCCTTTGTTTGCCTTAAGTACAGGATTCCGCGTTCCCTCCTGGTCAAAATATCCCAACATGGTGGCTTCCAGCATGTATTCCCGGTCAAAATTCAGAGTATCTTGTGATAATGAATGACTTTTGTCGAAACCTGCACAGTTACCAATGGCAAGCAGAAAATTGTAAGCAAATATTGTAAGGTACAGACGGATCAGGTTCATATATTATGGATTTTGCACTTAAATTTTATATTTATTTTCTAGCTACATTTCATAAACCATTTATGAATATACTGTTATTACTGGACCTCATTTTTGCTAAAGCTCAATTCAAGATTAAAAAGAATCATTACTAAAAATAAGCTCATCCAAAAAAATCCCTTCCAAGGATAAAGATTTATGAACAAAATATACTACTAAATTTCAGTTATTCATAAACGCTCAATTCAAATATTACAATTTCATGCCGATTAAAAGTAGGGAAAAGGCCAATTTGACCTTCGCTTTTATTCATTAACAAGGCTTATATCCTTCCTTTCTTGTTCAAAAAAGAAAACCCCTTTTTTATTGGCAATCACAATATCCACCAACCCATCATTATTAATATCTTCAGTAACTACTTGCACACCAACTCCGGAGTCATTGTCTATCAGATGAGGAATCCATTTGGGATTTGTGCCAGGTATGAATTCGAACCAATAAAGGACTGCGGGCTCCGTTCCTCCGAGGTCTTTTCCCATATGAGCAAAATAACGCTTTCCTGTAACCAAGTCAGGAAGCCCGTTTGAATTTATATCAATGAAAGCCAATGCATGCGTTTGGGTGAATTTGTCTGAAATTAAATGTCTTTCCCAGATGACATTGCCTTGGCCATCTTGTTTCTGCTCGTGCCACCAAATTCCCAAAGCATGCGCTGAAGAGGAAACAACATCTTGATCACCGTCACCATCAAAATCATAAGCATACATTTGGGCACTGGCTTCGCCTAAATCTGCTGGATGGAATTCCCAATCTTTCTGACGTGGGTCTTCAGGCGCTTCCCACCATCCTTCTTTTATGATTACATCCCGTCGGCCATTATTGTTCATATCCCCCATACCGAGACCATGAGAAAAAGGCTCTGATCCAGGACTGTTTTGCTTGCTGATGGTATATTGTTGCCACTCCAGATTATC
The DNA here is from genome assembly GCA_030857845.1 of Bacteroidota bacterium. Lineage (GTDB taxonomy): Bacteria > Bacteroidota > Bacteroidia > Cytophagales > Cyclobacteriaceae > JALZND01. The sequence continues at coordinate 2,112 of JALZND010000518.1, forward strand.
TTTAGACACTGGTGCCTTAAAATAATTCATTTGATTTAATGAAGAATTTCCACCTAGCAATTTCATTTTGCCATCTCCGTCTACATCAAATAAAGCCAGCTGATTCATTTCCACTGAAGTATGAATGGTATGTGCAGCCCAATATCCGTCGTTTCCTTTTGGGTTTTCAAACCATACAGCCTCTTTACCTGGAAAAATAATGCGAACAAAATCTATCCATCCATCAAGGTTTACATCCATTGCATAGCTTTCAAAAGCTTTACTATAACCTTTGTCATAATAATACTTTTCCGGTTGATCTAATTCATGTTTTTTCCAGTCAGGAGCTTCGAACCAAAAGGCACCAGCCAGAATATCGATTTTTCCATCCCTATTTACATCTCCTACTGCCACCCCCTCGGCAATGAAATCCTCTGTCAGAACATGTTTTGTAAAATATATGCTATCGGCACCTATTGAGCTTTTGTCTTGCTGATTTACGGCTCCATTTCTTGAAAAACAACCTGCTATTAACAGAAGGAATGGTAGAGAAAAAATGGAAAGGGTGATCTTGGAAATATATAATTG
>JALZND010000519.1 GCA_030857845.1 Bacteroidota bacterium
ATCTCCATTATTATGCATTTTCTTGAAAGCCTGATCCCACCCTTTTCTTGGTTGATCAATCGGCTTAAGAACAATATGTCCATCTTCTAAAATAATCTCTATCTTGTCTTTAATCTGATACTTATCTAGAATTGACTTTGAAAACCGAAGTCATTTTGAATTCCCTGTTTTTATAATTTATACTTCCATAATGACCTTTTAATAATGTAATTACTAAGCTATTACAAAATGTCAAATAACAAGTGAATGTTCTTTTTTTAAGGATGGCCGAATAAATAGTGGTCAGCTATAACATTTACTTTTGTAAGGCTTTTTAATATCCGAATTATTCTCCTTTGGGGGATAATAATTTGGATCTGTGCATCTCACTTCCATTAAAAGTATTTATGCCTTTGTTATGGGCAATTACCAGCTTTTCGTTTAAAAAGGGGCAAGCTCAGTTTTGGTCATTTTGAGGGAACCTGAGCAAAACAAGAAAAATATTGTAAAATGCAAATACAGTTAAAAAAAGTAATTTCTAGAAAGACGGTAGATCATTTTTCCAAATATATGATCGAATTTAAAATTTATCATATTAAAAGATAACAAATATCTATGATTATTACGGTCAAAAGTTAAAAGCTTAAATCAACTCAAAATAAAAAACCGAAGGACCTTGGCAATGCCAAAATCCTTCGGTTAAATATAGGGGAAAAACTACTCCTCGCTATTGATGTCTGAATCATCGTTATCTGAATCGTTGTCATCGTCCCAGTGAAAATCAAACTTCATCCCATCAATTACGGAATCCATAATAGATGAGGAAAAATCAATGCTCCATTGCCCCATTGCTTCACCTGCTTTTTCTATTTCTTTTTCAAGCCGGGATGACTTTGCCTCCAAGGCCGCAACCTCTTTTTCAAGCCTTTTTACTTCTGCCTCGTTTTCTTTAGAAGCCTTTCCTGATCCTGAAATTTTATTTTGCAAGCTTTCCATTTTCATGCTCAATGAAGCTATTTCCATTCCCAGTCTTGAAATTTCCAAGGTTTTCTGAACAAAATTATTGATCACTTCTTTTGATTCTTTTTTCAGGTTATTATTTGTTGATGACCTATGCTCAAAACTGTATTTCCGGTCCTCATCAGCAGATCTCCCATTATTCCCCTTATTTCCAGGTATAGTTTTTTGATCATTTCTGTCTCTTTCAATCTTTTCATTTCTATCTACCGTATGGCGATCTTCATCCAGCTCTTCAACAAGCTTGTTTAGGGCAGCTTCATCTCTTGCTGTATACTTGTTGCCTATGGATTTTTGTTCATTTTGCTGGGCAAGACTTTCCTGTATTTGTTGTTCGTAATTCTTGATTTCATTGCGAGGTATTTTCCTGCCATTCACATATAGTTCTACAATTTTGCCTTTTTTGTTTTTTACAATGATAAGGTTGTCGTCATTACCTACAGCATTTTCTAAATTTAAAACTATTGCATTGAATTCACCGTCCTGGCTGTGGGCAGCTTCAACGGCATCTGAGGTTATGGGCTGATAGAAAGTTGAACTTAAACTTGCCCTGGCCACAAACGAAAAACAAAAGATACATACAAATAAGGCACAGGCCGTAATAAATCCTTCTGAAAATGTTGGGTGTTGTGTTGGTTTGGTTAACATACGTTTAATTCGTTTAAATAATATTCCACTTTTTCCTGTTACAGCCATTGCCAATCCAGGACTTTTTAAATGCATTTCGCCCAAAGTAGTTAATGCCTTAGCATATACCAGGGTATTCTCATTTACCTTTACTGCTATATCGTCGCAGCAATTTTCCCGCTCTTCCCGTACCTTACTGGAAATCCACCAAATGGCAGGATGGTAAAAGAAGAGTATTTCAATCACTGTCTGGAAGATGTTTACCAGGTAATCCTTCCTTGCAATATGAGCAAGCTCATGGGCTAAAATAGACTCCACTTGTGAGGTTGAAAGCCCCGTAATAGCACCAATAGGCAATAATATTACAGGTTTAAAATACCCAACAACCATAGGCACTGTTACCATGGCAGATTCAAACAGTCTGATGGATTTATTTAATCCTATTTTTGAACTGATATTTTTAATTTTTAATTCCCATTGTGAAGTAATTTCCTCAACCTTATATTTTTTAAGTCGCTGTACATAAGCCAGCCCGCCAAGAAATCTTAATGTCAGAACCAGCATTCCTAAAAACCATAAAGTAATAATTAAAGGAAAGTGGGAGCTGAAGTACAGCTTGAACTGTGTCATAAAGGAAGGCTCGTTATTGATGGATTGAATTTGCCCATTTTCAAAATTAGACAATGGCATACCTGAACCAGCCACATTTAGTTCTTCAGGAATATTATGTATTCCCTGAGGTTGATTTGCTCCAGATTTTAGGGTGACAAAAAATGTTGCCAAAGCAAAGAGTAATATTAGTGGCATGGCACCAGCAGCTACCATATACCTTATTTCAGAAGAGCGTTGTAGGAAAATCATCAAAATGGCCACAAGTAGCGCAATGACTGCAGCTTGCCAAATGGAATGCAAAAGGGTCCAGCCTAAAGCTTCAATATATTCCTGGGGAATAAAGTTTTTTAAAAAATTCATTTTTGACCTCCTTCTATTTGTTCAATTAATTTTTTTATTTCATCGAGCTCTTCCTTGGAAGTTTTGTTGCTGCCTAAAGCCT
>JALZND010000520.1 GCA_030857845.1 Bacteroidota bacterium
AACCAATAGCCTTAATTGATTAATCTAATAAATCAATATGGGGTTGTTCGGATGGATACGAAAAACCTGGAAATTGCAGAAATAACAAAAAAACGCCTCCACACAATGAACCTGGATTTATGACCTTCAGGATGAATCATCCCGGATCTCTGAATCCAGGCCTTTTCCATTTATGACTACCTTAGATCCTTATCATTATTCTTCAAAATTCCTTCATGACCTTGATACACCAAAAATTATTTACAAGTCCGTTGGAAAGTACAAAAAAGAAGATCTCCAAAGTTGGGTTCAGGAAATTCAGGGAAAACCGGTGGCGGGTGTTTTTGTAGGGGCGCCTTCCAAATATTATTTAGGTGAAATGAAATTGAATGAAGCTTACCAACTTTGTAAAAATGCCAACACTTCATCAATATTGGGGGGTGTATCCATATTTGAAAGACATAATGCCAACAAAAGCGAACATCTGAAAATCATAAAGAAAATGGAGCAGGGTTGTTCTTTTTTCATAACCCAATGTGTTTTTAATATTGGGTATGCCAAAGATGTACTTTCGGAATTATATTATTATTGCCTTGTTAAAGGCATTGAGTTGCCGACCATCATTTTTACTTTGACCACCTGTGGTTCGAGAAAAACAATAGATTTTATGGATTGGCTCGGCATACATTTTCCTGGATGGCTTCGGAATGAATTGTACCACAGCCAAGACATCCTTGCCAAATCAATTGACCTGAGCTTGGAAATTGCGGAAGAAGTAATGGACTTCTGTATTTCAAAATCTATCCCTTTTGGTATAAATGTGGAAAGTGTTTCTATCAGAAAAGAAGAAATAGAGGCTTCTGTAGACCTTTTTGATAGGGTTGAAAAAATAATGCAACTAAGGTTGCTGCCAGCTCTTTTGGAGACAAAATAGATCCAAATGAAAGCTTATAGTTTCAAGTATGCTTATGCATCTGGAATAAACCGATTTTCAAAAAAATTTCGCCTTTTTTTAGCAAAAATTATTAAAAATATATTTTGATAAGCTTCCAACCTATTTTCAATATCGTGGGTCTATAACATTGAACCTGAATTAACATAAAAAAATCTATTATCCGCTTTAATACATAATATTATGAATTTGCCAAAATCCTTGCTCGGTGCTATTCTAATAGGAATTACTGTTCAAACTACCGGCTGTACAGCTGAAGAAATTCCGCAGCCTGAAGTCCAAAACCAGGAAGTTTTAACTGAAGAAGAAGGCCTTCAATTAAATTGCCCGGCTTGTGGTATGGGATAATTCCATTTGATAATATTATAAGGTGCCAAAAATATATTCTTCTTTAGCATGTAACCTGGATACTGACATTGTTGCTGCTGCATTGCCTTTATTAGAAGAATCAAAAGTGGAAGCCCTGGAGTGGTCTTTTGATACTTTATTCTCTGTTAAAACCATTCCTGAGTGGTACCTAAACCTCTTGAGGGCTTTTAGCAATGAAAACCGACTCATTGGCCATGGGGTCTTTTTCTCCCTCCTTTCCGGTAAATGGTCAGAACAACAGCAAAATTGGTTGAATCACCTGAAGCAGGTTGCCGGTGAATTTAACTTTGACCATGTAACAGAGCATTTTGGGTTTATGACCGGGGAAAATTTCCATCATGGCGCACCCTTAAGCATACCCTATACGCAAGCTACTTTGAGTATAGGCAGGGATAGGTTGATGAGGATTCAGGACGCTTGCCGATGCCCCGTAGGTATAGAAAACCTCGCCTTTTCATACTCCCTGGAAGAAGTAAAGCAGCATGGTGGATTTTTAGGGCAGCTTATTGAACCTATAAATGGTTTTATCATCCTCGACCTGCACAATCTCTACTGCCAGATCCACAACTTTAATTTAGAATATGATGATATTATAAAATTTTATCCATTGAACAAAGTAAGGGAAATCCATATTTCTGGCGGAAGCTGGGAAGATTCGAAATTGGGGCCTTTAAAAAAAGTAAGACGTGATACCCATGACAGCGCGGTTCCCCTAGAGGTTTTTGAATTACTCGAAGCCACCATTGATATATGCCCAAATCTAAAATTTGTAGTTTTTGAACAATTAGGGACTGGTTTAAAAAGCCAGCAAAGCAAAGCTATATTTTATGATGATTTCCTGAAAATGGATAAAATTATAAAAAGTAAAAATCAAAGCTTAAAAAACCCCGACAACAGCTTTTTATCCCCTCCTGTTCATGTACAAAACATTGCGATTGAAGATGAAAAACTTTATCAGCAACAGCTTGAACTTTCATATATCCTTGAGAATGCCACATCATATGAAGACGCAAAAAAATTACTTGGTGCTTCTTCCCTGGCTTTTTCAGAATGGAACATTGAAAAGTGGGAACCTTATATGTTAGAAACAGCCCTAAATATAGCCCGAAAATGGAAATAATTGCAGGTGCTGGACATACTTAACAAATCTAATCGCTCTTCGGAATTTATAATTCCGAAGCTTTATCGTAGGTTCTGTGAACCGACTTTAAATCATACTTGCTCAGCTTCGATCTTTACTGTTAATTTGGGAGTCATTAAATATTTCTTAATATCATATACTGGATAAATAATCTTCCATATAAATTTAAGATGTAAACAAAACTGACCGCTATTGTGCCGTTAAAATTTTTCAAAATGAACGGCACTTTCTTTAAC
>JALZND010000521.1 GCA_030857845.1 Bacteroidota bacterium
TCTTTATGCTTATGATCTTTATAATAAAAGCACCGTCAGGGTTGCAGATGGTGGTTATGTTAGACTAAGAACCATCCGGTTGGGGTATTCTGTACCTGAAAGGTTTACCAGGCTGGCAGGGGCTGAAGGGGTCCAGTTATCTTTGGAAGGCCAAAATCTATGGCTGGTTTATTCAGATCGGGCACTTAATGGCCAGGATCCTGAATTCTTCTCCTCGGGAGGTGTGGCATTGCCGCAGCCAAGGATGATATCTGCTGCCATAAACATATCATTTTAAAATAGTAAAAAATGAAAAAAATTGTTCTAAAAAAATTCCTGCTGGCTCTTTCGAGCATATATATATTATCTGCTTGTGGCAAATACCTTGAAGAAAACCCTGACAATAGGGTTGAATTAAACAGCATATACAAAGCTTCGCAGTTGATTACCAATGCTTATTCCAACTATGGATATAATTTTACCGAATGGATGACCGATAATGTGACGTATACATATGGCACTACCATACTTCCACAACATAATGAAGCTTACTCCTGGAGCGATTTTTCAGGTATAGACCAGGATACCCCAACGGGTTTTTGGAACAGTTCTTACGAAGCAATTGCGCATTCGAACGAAGTATTGGCGGTGATAAATACACTGCCAGGAGAGGAAGCACAAAGAAATGCTGTAAAGGGTGAAGCGCTGCTTGCCAGGGCATATAACCATTTTATGCTGGTAAACATTTTTGCACAACATTATGATGCATTAACTGCCAATAAAGATATGGGCATTCCTTATGTTGAAGAACCTGAAAGGGAATTTTTAAAAAAGTATGAAAGGCTTTCGGTAGAAGAAGTTTACAGAAAAATTGAGCGGGACTTATTGGAAGGCCTTGAGCTTGTGAACGACAATTATTATGCTAATTCCGGGAAGTATCATTTTACCGTAAATGCTTCTTTGGCTTTTGCTTCCAGGTTCTATTTATTCAAAAATGATTACAACAAATCTATTGAATATAGTACCAGGTTATTTGCAGGAAATCCAGCTACATTTGTAAAGGATGTACCAGCCCTTATGCGCGATAGGGTAAACCCTGAAGATTATATCAGGCGTTACACCTCTCCCAATGACGAAAGCAACATCCTGCTCATAAAAAAGATTTCTAATTTCCACGCAAATGCCGGGCATTGGCCATCTAACAGCATCATAAATGAAATATATAGTAACAACCCTTGGGGAGCAGACGACACGCGAAATATCCCTTATAGACGAGGGGAAAATGGTGTTATCTTTTTAAAACATGAACAATTATTTGAAAGATTAAGCCTAACTGCCAATGTAGGCTATAATTATACTTCAATTTTAGCTTTTCGGGGAGAAGAGGTACTGTTAAACAGGGCTGAATCTTATGTTTTTCAAAATAAGATAAAAGAAGCTCTTGCTGACCTTCAATTGATCGTCAATAAGAGATATGATGGAAATAATACCATCAATCTCTCAACCTTAAGAAGGTATTATGGTACGCCTTCATCCCGTGATAGGGAAATTATCCTTGATTTTATTATTGCTGAAAGAAGAAAAGAATTTATACATGAAGGTTTGAGATGGTTCGACATCAAAAGGTTTAATTTGCCGGTGTTACATGTTGCACCAGATGGACAAAATCAAATAAGTCTTGAAGAAGATGATTTAAGAAAAGTAATCCAAATTCCCCAGGCAGCAATTGATGTAGGTGGGCTCAAACCAAATCCGCGATAGCAAAATCATTAAATGATAAAATTATGAATTTTAAAAATATTGGTTGCGTATTATTACTTTTAGTTTTTGGAGGTATTTCTTTTCAAGCTTGCTATCCGGATGAAAAAATTCAAGCTGATCCCATTGTTGTAGAACCATCAAACGAGGCTTTAGATATTAAAATACAGCAAAATTTTTTAGACCCTTATAACATAGCGGTGCGTTACCGATATGTGGACAGGTATGTAGACCCTTCCAAAAGAGTGGCCCCACCAAAAGAAGAAGTTGTGGAGCCAATGCTTGATTTCCTTACTGAATATTGGATAGAGCCCTTCATCAATGTAGAAAATGGAGAAACCTTCTTTAAAAACCATGTTCCAGCAGAAGTTATCTTTATAGGATCATCCATGTACAATGCTGATGGTACTGTTACATTAGGAACTGCTGATGCAGGGGCAAGGATTACACTTACGGAGGTGAACTTTGTAGATGAATCAAACCTTAACTGGGTATTCAGGCAGCTGGGGACCATATATCATGAATTTGCCCATATCATACACCAACGTTATAACCTTCCCACCAATTTCCAGAACATATCACCACAAGGTTATACTTCAGAAGGCTCTTGGTATGCACTTTCTGATGAAGAAGCCTTAATACGTGGATTTGTCTCCCCTTATGGTACAAGTTCTTTCAATGAAGACTATGCCGAAATAGTAGCTTACTTTCTTTTTGACCCGGAATTTTATCAAAAATTCATTAATTATGAAGCAGATTGCGCCACCGCTATTTGTCAGCAAAGAAATGAAGGAAGGGCAAAAATCAGGAACAAACTGAATGTTATACTTTCACATTACGAGAGAAATACAGGCGTGGACCTGGCACAGGTAAGAAAACTTATTCAAGCAAAATTTTAAAATGAGACATATTTATACAATCATAGGAATTATACTATTG
>JALZND010000140.1 GCA_030857845.1 Bacteroidota bacterium
CAGCTTCTACCAAAAAGGTAAGAGGATGCCTGCACCAGGCCAATGCATCTTCTTGCAATGGAATTAATCCGGCTTCATTGGCAAGTTCTTTAAATATCTCCTTTTCACTTTGGAAAAAGCCATACTTTTTTTGGCTCTTCCTTCCAGGGTCGGCCTGCGGCAAATAAGATTCGCGGGGATATTTGCTGAAGGCCAAAAGCGTAGCATAGGTCAACCTAAGGCCCTGGTATTCCTTTTTGTTCAGTAGCTTGAAACCCTGGGCATTGCCTTCAAAATTGGTTAGGTCATGCCATTGGTGAGTAGATAAATATCCTTTAAATTTTTTTCCTTCCCCGCTGATAAAATAATCTGATATGGCTTTTTCACCCGCGTGGCCAAAAGGAGGGTTTCCCAGGTCATGGGTCAGGGAAGCGGCGGCAACAATAGCACCAAAATCATATGGGCTGATATTTGATTGCCTCAATTCAGGATTTTCTTTCAAAAGTTGCTCCCCCACAATTTTGCCCAGGCTTCGACCCACGCTCGATACTTCCAGGCTGTGCGTAAGCCTTGAATGTACAAAATCATGGACAGGGATAGGGAAAATCTGGGTTTTGTCCTGAAGTCGGCGAAAAGGATAAGAAAAAATTATCCTGTCAAAATCGCGCTCAAAAGAGCTCCTGGCAGGTTCTCCATGCCCAATTTTATCTTTTCCTACCACTTTGTCAGAAAGCAAAGTTTTCCAATCCATCATAGATCCTCCTTCTAATTTAAAATTTCCAATGGGTTTTGCCTTAGTAAACCCGTCATGGTACCATAAAGCTCAGGCAGCTGTTCTTTAAATTCTGCAGGCTTTTCAAAAAAGTTTTCGATGGCCACAGCAAAAAATTCATCTTCATTTACTTCAGCATATTTCCTGAAGAAGTCAATTTCGCCACGCTTCATCGCCTTTATCGAATCGCTGCTAAGGCTTTGCCATTTTTGTAAAAGTTGTGGGTCCAAAAATCTATATTCATTATTTTGGATTTTATTTTCAAGCTTTAAAGCATGGGCCATTTCATGCAACCCTAAATTTATAGAATCGGTAGGGTTTATATACCCACTCACAAAACTTTTCCATGAAAGCACAATGAGCCGGCCCCGAGGGTTTACTTCTCCTTTATGGTAGGTTCTGTTGATGGTAGAATAATAGGAATCTGGATATATCAAAATCCTTTTAAAATGCTCCAGGTGAACAGAAGGGAAACCAAAAGTCAATTGAACACAGCAAGCAGCAATCAACACCTTCATTTCAACGGTGACTTTAGGTATTTGCCTGGGGATGAATTCTTTAATTTGAATAAAATGTAGTACTCGATTTTCAAACTTTACTTTATCTCCTGAGGAAAGCCTCTTATAGTAAATGAAATGCTCAATTAAAACATGCCTTAGATCTTCTTTTTTAATACCTCCACCAAATGGGCCCTTGAAAAAGTATTTAAAGCGCACATAATAAAATACTACAAAAAGGATGACCAGGGCAAGGGATACGTAAAACCCTCCAATTTCCTCATGATTCACATTAGGACATTTAAATTTTAATTAGGGGCAAATTTTCCCCTTTTTTATAGCAATTCGTACAGGTTATTAAAAGAAACCTCTTTTTCTATCCTCGCTTTTAATTCATTTATATTTACCCTTTCCTGTTCCATAGTATCCCGATGTCTTATTGTAACGGTATCATCTTCCAGGGTTTGGTGATCTACTGCAATACAAAATGGGGTGCCGATCAAGTCCTGTCGGGCATATCTTTTTCCAATTGATTGTGTTTCTTCGTAGATTAAATTAAAATTTTTCTTTAGTGCATCAAATATTTCCCTTGCTTTTTCAGGTAATCCATCTTTTTTCACCAAAGGAAATATTGCAGCTTTAACGGGTGCCAAAGCAGGGTGCAGCTTCAAATAAGTCCTTGTTTTTACATCTTCACCTTCGCCAACCTCTTCTTCTTTATAAGCATTGCAAAGGGTCATTAAGAATAGCCTGTCGCACCCTACGGAAGTTTCAACAACATACGGAATATAGTTTTGATTGATCTCCGGATCAAAATACTGCATTTTCTTCTTTGATAGCTCCTGGTGGCTTTTCAAGTCAAAATCAGTACGGGAATGAATCCCTTCTATTTCTTTAAAGCCAAAAGGGAATTCAAATTCAATATCTACAGCAGCGTTGGCATAATGGGCAAGTTTTTCGTGCTCATGGATCCGCAGGTTTTCAGTAGGTATGCCAAGTACTTGGTGCCATTTCAAACGGGTCTCTTTCCAATGCTCAAACCACTTCATTTCTTCGCCAGGCCTAACAAAAAACTGCATCTCCATTTGTTCAAACTCACGCATGCGGAATATAAATTGTCGCGCTACAATTTCGTTCCTGAAAGCTTTTCCAATTTGGGCTATGCCAAAAGGGATCTTCATCCTTGCAGTTTTTTGAACATTAAGGAAGTTTACAAATATACCTTGTGCGGTTTCAGGCCTTAAATATACCGTGTTTGCATCTTCAGCAACCGAGCCAATTTGAGTAGAAAACATAAGGTTGAACTGCCTGACGTCTGTCCAGTTGCTGGTGCCGGAAACAGGACATTTAATCCCTTCCGAAACTATTAGCTGCTGTACGCCTTTTAGGTCTTCTTTTTCCAATAGCTGGCTCATACGGGTAACAATTTCCGCCCCCTTTTCTGCTTTGCCATTCCTTTCAAGTGCCTGGGCATGCTCTTCAATGAGCACATCTGCCCGATATCGCTTTTTGGAATCTTTATTATCGATCATAGGATCGTTGAAACTATCTATATGGCCCGAAGCTTTCCAGGTAAGCGGGTGCATGAAAATTGCTGCATCCAGTCCAACAATATTGTCGTTCAGCCGGGTCATTGACTGCCACCAAATTGTTTTTAGGTTGTTTTTAAGCTCTGCACCATAAGGGCCATAATCATATACAGCCTGCAGCCCATCATAAATTTCACTTGAAGGATAGATAAATCCATATTCCTTGGCATGTGAAACTATTTGCTTCAAAATATTCTCCCTTGTAGATGTTTCTGTTTTTCCCATAGCCCCAAAGATAATTTTATTTTAGTTTTTGATGAACTGTAGTGTAAAAAAAAGTTATTGGGGGGATGAGGGAACCAAAAATTGCTGTATCGAATAAAAAAAATGTGTAGGGAAGAAGCCTACACATTTTTAAAGAAATTTATTTTGTCTTCATTATTATAAATTAATCCATATTTATAGTCATAATGGGAATGTTTGCCTCTTTAACTAAATCTTCTGAAACACTGCTACTCAACATGTGCATTAATCCTGACCTTCCATGGGTAATCAAAGCAATAAGATCGGCCTTGTTGGCCCGGCTGAATTTCCTAATCCCTTCAACTTCATCAGAATGCTTTATAACATTTGTGGTGTAGTTTGAAATATGGTGGGTATCGGCAAAATTCCTTAATGCAGCTTCCGTTTCGGCTACGGTATGTTTTTCATTTGTACGTACATGCAATAGATGGATTTTAGCATGAAGCACCTCTGCAAACCTTTTTATTCTGCCTATGGCATCAATTGCCTCAATTTCCAGGTCTGTGGCAAGCACAATATTTTTGATTTCATATTTGGTGAAATAATCGCGAACAGTAATTACTGGCCTATGGCTTATTTTTATTACTTGCTCTGTATGGTTTCCAACAAAGTATTCAGTAAAGCTTGTTTCTCCACTGGTACCCATTACCACCAGGTCGATATGAAGTGAATTTATAACTTCCAATATCCCCTCCTGCCAAGGTTGCACTTTCATTACAATATCCATATTTATTCCATCGCTAGCATGAGCGGCTGCGATTTTTTCCAATTGTTCTTTATTTACGCGAAGCAGCTGGGCAACAAAACGATCTTCTTCATATGCATAAGTCTTTGTCACATCTCCGGTAACTGCAAATGTATTTCCTGTAGGTGGTGCTACCAGGTGCAATAAATGGACTTTTGCATTAATTTTTTTAGCTATTTGAACTGCTACATGCAATCCATAATCAGAAATTTCTGAAAAATCTGTAGGAACTAAAATGTTTTTCATATTTACAATGTTATAATGGCTCTCTTGCCTGGTATATTATAGTATCTTTTATTGAATTTAACAATTTCAATAAAAATAGTACCAATTCCAAAAACTTACTTATTTAAGATATAGGTTTTAAGCTATATGTCATTACGGGCAACATATTTATATGACTTTTCGTCGACTAAAAATAACACATTGAAAACATAGCCATTAATATAATTGTTCATTTTCTATTTTTGTAAGGCCAATATTGCAGGGCATTTTAATCAGGGAAACAAATAAATATTTTAACAATTAAAATATTTTGCTTGAGTTTATTCGTAAATGGTCAGCATATAGTTTATTGAATGAAAAGAATAAAAAGCTATCAGATTAATTAATTGTGAATGTCTTTACATTCAACTAATTTTATGGCTTAATAATTAAAAACCCAACTAGTAGGACTATGTCAAGAGACGAAAAAGTATTCGAACTCATCAACCAAGAGAAAAATCGTCAAGAATCAGGTATTGAACTTATTGCCTCAGAAAACTTTGTTTCAAAGCAGGTAATGGAAGCTGCAGGAACGGTATTAACCAATAAATATGCCGAAGGCCTGCCAGGGAAACGATATTATGGTGGATGTGAAGTTGTTGATGAAATAGAGCAATTGGCAATTGATAGGGTAAAAGAACTTTTTGGTGCTGTATGGGCAAACGTACAGCCACATGCTGGCGCACAAGCCAACGCTGCAGTAATGTTATCAATATTAAACCCTGGGGATAAAATTTTAGGCTTCGACCTATCGCATGGCGGCCATTTAACCCATGGTTCCAATGTAAATTTTTCTGGAAAGCTTTATCAATCATCTTTTTATGGTGTAGAAAAAGAAACTGGCCGTATCAGCTGGGATGAAGTTGAGAGAAAAGCAAAAGAAGAAAAACCCAAACTAATAATTTGTGGAGCTTCTGCTTATAGCCGTGATTGGGACTATGAAAGGTTGAGAAGTATAGCAGAGGAAGTAGGTGCATTGTTATTGGCAGATATTTCTCATCCTGCAGGGTTGATAGCACGAGGTTTGTTGAACGACCCCTTGGAACATTGCCATATAGTCACGACTACTACCCATAAAACATTGCGTGGCCCAAGAGGGGGAATGATCATGATGGGCTCGGATTTTGAAAATCCTTTTGGCCATAAAACACCTAAAGGAGAATTGAAAATGATGTCTGCTTTGCTTGACGGTGGAGTTTTCCCTGGCACACAAGGCGGCCCCTTGGAGCATATTATTGCTGCCAAAGCCGTTGCCTTCCAAGAAGCTTTGTCAGAAGAATATTTAAATTATATTGTTCAAGTACAAAAAAATGCCAAAGTAATGGCAAAAGCATTTTTAGATCGTGGTTATAAGATCATTTCTGATGGCACCGATAACCATCTTATGCTTATCGACCTTAGAACAAAAGACATTACCGGTAAACAAGCTGAAAATACTTTAATTAAAGCAGACATCACCATAAATAAAAACATGGTGCCGTTTGATGATAAATCCCCTTTTGTAACCTCGGGCATGCGGGTAGGAACTGCAGCTGTTACCACAAGGAAGATGAAAGAAGCCGAAATGGAATTAATAGTGGATTATATAGATCAAGCATTAATGAGCCATGATAATGAGTCAAAGCTGAAAGATCTAAAAAATAAGGTAAACAAATGGATGGAAAACTATCCATTATATAAATAATGGATGTTGTGATTAAAGAAAAAGAAATGTCATTTTTAGACCACCTCGAGGAGTTGAGGTGGCATATTATCAGGGCGGTGATATCAATTTTTGTTTTTGCTGTAATAGCTTTTGTATCAAAAGATTTTATCTGGCATCATTTAATTTTAGGGCCATCCCGGCCTGACTTTTTTACCTACAGGACATTATGCCAATTGGGCGATGCCATAGGAAGTGATGTATTATGCATAGAACAGCTGCCTTTTACAATTCAAAGCAGGCAGATGTCTGGCCAGTTTACCATGCACATTTCATCTTCTTTTATTATAGGCCTTATTTGTGCTTTTCCTTATGCTTTTTGGGAGATGTGGCGTTTTATTAGTCCCGCACTGTATAGCAAAGAAAAAAACCTTACCAGGGGCGCTACATTTTTTGTAAGCCTTCTGTTCCTTATGGGCATTTTCTTTGGCTATTATGTGGTATCTCCGCTTTCCATCAACTTTCTTGCAAATTACCAGGTTGACCCAACTATTTTAAATGAATTTGATATTACTTCATATGTTTCTACCCTCTCAATGTTGGTATTGGCTTGTGGGTTGATGTTTCAGCTGCCCATTATTATTTATTTTCTGTCCGAAGCCGGTATTGTTACACCTGCTTTGATGAGGACCTTTAGACGCCATGCTATAGTGGTTATATTGATAGTATCTGCTATTATTACCCCACCTGAAGTAATCAGTCAAATATTAATAGCCTGTCCGCTTTTGATACTTTATGAAATTAGTATATTCCTTTCTGCAATGGTATTAAGAAGGAAGAAAAAAGACCTTATAGAAACCGGAAATTTACCTTCTGTTTAATTGATTATTGCAAAAACAGTAAAATTTATTAAACCAAAAAATAATATGAAAGTAGCTTTGGGAGGCGACCATGCAGGTTTTGAATATAAAACCAAAATTACAGAATTGCTAAAAGAAGACGGCATCCAAGTAAAAGATTTTGGTCCTTTTAGTGATAGTTCTGTAGATTACCCTGACTTTGCCCATCCCCTTTCAGAGGCTGTAGAAAAAGGTGAAGTTGATTTAGGTATTTTGATATGTGGAAGTGGCAATGGGGTAGCCATTTCTGCAAACAAACACCAAAAAGTAAGGGCAGCATTATGTTGGAACAAAGAACTTGCTGTTTTGGCACGGCAACACAATGATGCAAATGTATTGTGCCTGGCAGCTCGTTTTGTTGATTTTGAAACCACTTCCGAAATTATTTCTGCCTTTTTAAACACAAAATTTGAGGGAGGTAGGCATAGTACCCGGGTCAATAAAATCAGTTGCTGAAAAGCTTTAAATCCTCAAGGATTTATAAAGGTCAATTCGGTATAATTTGATGTTTTTAATCCTAAAATGCTAAACCCCTGCAAAAGCTTTTGTTGCTTTGAGGCTTTAGGATTTTTTAATATTGAGGAGGACTATTTACCTCCAGTTCCTTATAAACTGCTTCATTTTATTCCATGGGCCAGTTTGGGTGTGAGTGTGTGTTTGAGTGTGGGAAAACCTTTGCAATAGACTATTTGTTGTCCATAATAGTGTTGTTTATATGATTTATTTGTTTTGGCTGATTTTAACTTTCCAGTTTCCTCGTTAGCCGTCTCTTTTTATCTTTGGGTCAGTGGGGGATTGTGCGGATAAAAATAAACGGCGTCGAGGGAACGAGGCCTGCACGGCCTTGGAGTGCTGAAGTTGGAACCTGAAGGGAAAGATTTCTTGATCAACAAAATCGCTCTTATATAATAGAGATTTATTCACATTAAAATCTAAAAGCTCATTCCGGCTTCCTTTACTTTTTGACTGGGAATAGGACAAATCGAGAGTTTTGTGCCCGCTTGGTGTGTGATGATTCAAGGTGAATTTAAATTCCTGCCCCCATCGTTGCCTTTACGCTGCAGATCTTCTTCCACCACACACCGCCGTGCCGGTCAAAAATATCGGGCTTCGCCCACTCCCCGTAACCATCTTTTAATTTTTAAAATAGGTTCCTTTGGTCACCTTAAATAGATTTATCCATAAAGATAAAGTCGTTATAAGTTGATTATGTTGAAATACATTAACTAACAATGGGTTTACAATTGTTCTTGATTAAAATTTTTTGCAGCATTTTAAGAATACACAAAAGATTCCGTTCCTAAGCTAAATGCTTCTTTTGCTTTTTGCCTTCCACTATCCATTCTATCGTCAATAAGCATCTTACTGGCCAACAATGAATCTCCCAAACTGGTATCAGGCTGAATAATAACAGATTTAAATGGCCTTAAGAATCCCGAAGTTCGCTGACCTTTTAGAAAGTCGTAATTTCTTAGAGGATTGTTGATGCCCTGCTCATGCAATTGTATTATAAGGTCGTTTATCCTTAAAAACTGTTCTATATCATTATTGAAAATCTCTGTTAGTGCAATATCATACAACGACCTGATACCGATTTCTACAATGTTTAGTGTTTCTGGATTTTCATGCAGCTCAACATTGCCCGTACTGCAATTAATGATGATGATTTTATATTCCGCATCCTCCTTGTCCTTATTAATCTCGTTGATAACATCCCCTAAAGGTGAAATATTTCTGATCCCGCCATCCACAGATGATTTTACCACAGTATTTTGAAGTTTGATCTCTGGCACCGGAGGCCAAATTGTTGGCACCACAGTAGAAGCAAGGACGCCATTTACAAATTCTTCGTTATTTTTATACCTTGAATGCACCACGCCATAATATTCGCCATTCTCCAGGGA
>JALZND010000522.1 GCA_030857845.1 Bacteroidota bacterium
AGCTAATCTTGGTTACGATCATATTTTGAATCAAATAGCTAAGCTGGTAAATATAATGTCTGAAGAAACCTCACTTTCACCAGCTTTTATAGGCATAGGCACCCCTGGAACATTAGATCCCGAAACCGAACAGATAAAAAATAGTAATACTACAAGCTTAAATGGAAAACCTTTTCAAAAGGATCTTGAAAATATAGTAAAAATCCCGGTAGCATTAGCCAACGATGCCAATTGCTTTGCACTTGCCGAGACCCGTATGGGAATTGTTAAGGAAGCTGTTCCAGGAGCCCAGGTTGTATTTGGAATAATAATGGGTACAGGAGTAGGAGGAGGTATTATTGTTAATAATGAAATCATCAGCGGAAAACATGGCATAGGAGGAGAATGGGGGCATATATTTTTAGATGAATCAGGTGGAAAATGTTATTGTGGAAGATCAGGATGTGTAGAAACAATACTATCAGGACCTTCTTTACAGAGGTATTATTACTCCCTCAGTGGAAAAGATTTATCTTTAAAAGAAATTGCGGCTAGTAATGAAATGGGTACAGATAAATTATCTGTTCAAACAATAAACAGGTTATATGAATTTTTTGGGAAAGGGATTGCTCAGGTAATCAATATTCTGGATCCCGATGCAATAGTTTTAGGTGGGGGATTAGGAAATATTCCATCGCTTTATACAAAAGGAGTAGAGGAAGTTAAAAAATATGTATTTAATGATAGCCTAAAAACTCCTTTCTTAAAACCTGCTCTTGGTGACAGTGCAGGTGTATTTGGTGCAGCAATGTTGGGTGCCAAACAAAAATAAAGCATGGCTTTTGTTTGTACCATGCTTTAGTTTTTGAAAAGAATGTTTTCTATAAAGGCCTGACCCAGATATTCCTGAAACTTACCGCATCACCATGATCCTGAAGCTTTAATGGCATTTTATCGGCATGAGGAACAATTTGTGGAAGTCCGATATAAGGGGTAGTTCCTTTTATGACAGTGTTATGCTGAATTAAAATACCATTATGAAAAATTGTTACAGTTGCAGGAGTTTTTAAATATTCCCCATTAAATTCAGGAGCTTTGTATATTATATCATATGTCTGCCATTCACCGGGCTTTTGGGCAGCATTTACCAAAGGCATTGTTTGTTTATAAATACTCCCAGCCTGACCATTAGAATAGGTCTTGTTATTATAAGAATCAAGCACCTGAACTTCATAATGGCTTTGTAAAAAGATTCCACTGTTTCCGCGCCCCTGACCTTCACCTTTAACTTCTGCGGGAGATCTCCATTCAATATGAAGCTGCATATCATGAAAACCTTCTTTTGTCTGAATATCACCTGTTCCTTTAACTACAGTAAAAGCTCCATCCTTAATTTCCCATTTAGGAGGGCCTCCTTGTGCAGATTCCCACTTCGAAAAATCTTTACCATCAAATAAAACAATAGCATCTGATGGAGGCTGCCTGTTTTCTCCTCCGGGGGTAACTACCTTTGGAACAGGTTCCCATATTTCTGATAATTTAGGATCCCCTTTATCCTGGGCATTACTTGTGGATGGCATAAAGGATAAAATGATTAAAAAATTTAAAACAATTGAAGTTGTAAAATTTGAAAAATGAAATAGCATAAGAAAAAATTACTAATAGATGAAAAATAAGTTTTAATAAAAGAAATAATTAAATAGTGGGTCAGGCAATTTTAGGCAATTTCCAGGGTTCACGATAGTTGGCATTGATAAGTCCATTTGCCTGTTTATCGTTTTCAAAGGAATTACTGTTTTGGTCCCAATAAACTTTTCTGCCAACTTTTAAGGCAATATTCCCCATATGTGCATTGATAGCTGTATTGCTGGCAATCGCAACATCACAATTAGGTTTTTCCCTTGATTTCATACAGTCGATAAAATTCTTAGTATGATTGTCAAGGTCACCTCTTCCTCCTGAATGTACCGGAATTGCCTCCATTTTATAAGTAGCCTGTTGATTTTCTTTTTTTACTTCAGGAAATACCTCCCATTTGTTTCTGTCAACAACCAATGTTCCATTATTTCCAATAAAAGCAACACCATGATCTCTTTGAAATGGCCCAAGGCCTATTCCAACAGCATGTTCCCATACCATGGTAAAATTATCAAATTCATAAATTGCTACCTGGGTATCAGGAGTCTCCATGGCATCATTAGGATAAGCAAATTTTCCCCCGGAAGACATTACTGATTTAGGTGCCTGGGCTTTCATTGCATAGAAAGCCATATCGATAAGATGAACGCCCCAATCCGTCATTAAACCTCCCGCATAATCCCAATACCATCTGAAATTAAAATGAAAGCGATTAGGGTTAAAAGGTCTTTCAGGTGCAGGGCCCAACCACATATTGTAATCTACTCCTGCTGGTGCAGGTTGATCAGGTTTTACCGGAACCTCCGGCATCCAGTCCATATAGGCCCAGGCTTTTACGGTCCTGATATTTCCTAGCTTTCCCGACTGAACGAAATTGACTGCATCCTGCCAATGGCTACCGCTTCTTTGCCATTGTCCTACCTGTATTACCCTATTATATTTTCTTCCTGCTGCAACCATTAACTGGCATTCCTGAATCGTATTGGCCAAAGGCTTTTCTACATATACATCTTTACCTGCTTCACAAGCATACACTGAAGGTAGGCAGTGCCAATG
>JALZND010000523.1 GCA_030857845.1 Bacteroidota bacterium
GGTATGACCCACTGTTGAATTGGCTGGGAATCAGTAAAAATCATTATTACAGAGTGGGGCATGCAGCAGTGGTACTGGTCAATGGCTTCAATGGAAGCTTGCAGTATTTTGATTTTGGACGCTATCATTCGCCTTTTGGATATGGCAGGGTCCGCAGTGAGGCCACGGATCCGGAACTGAAAATGAATCAAAAAGCCCAGCTTGTTTCCAGAAAAATAATGAACCTTAATGCGATCTTGCTGGAATTGTACAACCGAAAAGCATGTCACGGTGAAGGAAATTTGTTTGCTGCTGTATTGTCCATCGATTTTGAAAAAGCATATAAAAAAGCAATCCTTTTACAGCAAAATTCCCCCACCAAGTATGGTCCATTTGTCTGGAAGGGTAGCAACTGTTCCCGCTTTGTCAATGATGTGGTCAGAGCTGGTAGACCTTCCTTTTGGCCTAGGTGGCAGTTGATGTTCCCTTTGACGCTGAGCTCAACTCCTCTGGGAAATGTAAAAGCTGCAGGCAAATGGTGGAAAATTCCTGGAATAAGGCCTGATATTCCTTCCTGTCAAAATGATCTGAGCACAGTTTTGCCGGCACCCAAAAAGCATCCTCTCATTCCTCCGCAATCCTGCTGGCTAAGTGGGGAAGGTGCAGGTTCGTGGTTCCATATATCTAGGATGTCTGAATTATTTATAGTTAGAAGATTTAGTCCCGATGGGGATTTGGAGTTTTCTCGTGTCTTTGAAGCCACAGGAAATAATTTCTTTTACCCACAAACTCCATATATGATGGAATACTTGAGCCACTTTGAAAAGATCACCATCATACAAGCAGGTAAATTGATAGTTTTGGAACCTATTTCAAGGAAATATTCACTCAAAGCTGAAATGGATGGGATCAGGGATCTCTTGGACAAACTTAAACTGATCAGTAATTAAGTTGGTATCATGGTCTTTACCTTGCAATTTTGGAAAAAGAAATTTAGAGCTAGAGTCAATGCTGTACTGTTTTCCGGTCTCAGTCCGTTACAGTTGGCCAAGACGGTTGCAGTGGCTATGATGATCAGTCTTTTCCCTATTTATGGCGTTACCACAGCGCTACTGATCTTTATTTCGGTTCGGTTTAAAATGAACCTGGCCGTATTGATTACCGTTAGCTATTCCTTTACACCGATACAATTACTATTAATCCCAGTGTTTTTTAATTCGGGATATTGGTTGTTTGATCCCGATCAACTTGAATTGTTTCAGGGGAGCCAATTATTCGATTTAGGATTTATAACCATAATGCAGACCATGGTATGGGGAATGATCTATGCAATCTTCGTTTGGAGCTTGATTGCCTTGCCGGTAGGTTTCTTGTTGTATTCATTTTTGAAAAGATTATTTTGCACTCCCATTATAAACCACTTATGGCAAAACGTAAAGCGCAAAGAAACCGTTTCTTTATAGGAAAGAGGTTTTAAATAGAGCTTACCGTAGAGCAAAACCTATCCTCAGCAGCATTGAAAATTTTAAAGCCAACCTGATCCTGTTGTTGCAGAGGATCAATGAAAGAGAATTGGAAGATTAAGTTCTACTTCAAACTGCCGAATTGGTTTAAAATTCCAACACCGATAGGAAACTATAATCCGGATTGGGTATTGGTGTTTGAAGACGACAAGAAAATATACTTTGTAGCGGAAACCAAAGACACAGGTACACCACAAGTTGATTTATCAAAACTTAGCGGAGACGAGCAGATGAAAATCAAATCTGGCAAAGCCCATTTTTTAACGAATTTTCAGAATTGGAATATAAAGTAGTGAATAAAGCAGGACAGTTAATTGAATAAGCCAATGCCACTTGTTAACTAACAAAACGATGAAAGGTAAAACACCCTAAGAGGAAATGAATCGGAATCAGGAACAATTTATTGCTTCGTGTCCTCCGGATCAGCGCCGATTTCATGAGTTAATGTTTACTCATGGCAATATTACCTTTCGCTGCCATTCGGATGCTCATAGATACGATCCTACCCAAGAGGATTATGAGGAATGGCTAGAGGGGCTTCCTGAAAGAGTAAGAAATGGAATGGAAAAGTTAGGATTTGAAGGCTGCAAAACAGTGCTCTCGTTTACCAGATACGTGATGGAAAAAAATAATATAGGACTTGAGGAATACATAAAGATGTACTTGGACAATGAAGACTATAATGAGTACCAAAAAAAGTAAAATAAAAGCAGCCTGAATAGTATTTGGCGAGAGCACTTTATTCTATTCAGGCTACTTATGGTTTCAGCCCTTATTCTTTTATTTTACTAACTTTCCAGATCACGCCCGTGCCAAGTATAGGGTTATATGGGGAACCGCTGCTGGATGGATCAACCTCTACAGCGCCATAATCTACAATATACATAGCCCCATCAGGTCCAAATTTAACATCAAATGGATGGTTTAGCGCTTTGCCATCGAGCCCTTGCTGATGGGCAGGCTGTGGTTGTACGTTTCTTACAAAAGGTTCAAGTTGGCGGGTGTCTGGATTCACTCGTACTACCTGAACGCCAGAGGTGAGTTCTGGCCTTAAAGGATCAGTAGGCGGCGTTAGATCACCCCATTCTGCTATAAACAGATTGCCCGCCCAATCACCCCAAGCCTCAGGTGCCACATCCAGTAAGGCTGGGGAAGAGTGTA
>JALZND010000524.1 GCA_030857845.1 Bacteroidota bacterium
CTTGAAGGTATCTGCAAATTTGATTAGGCTCTGGCCTTGGAATTGTTCAAACATAACACTATCTATTTTAGTACAACAGTAAATATACTAAATAAATTGGTAAAACCTAAGTGGTTAATTCTATATACTTATTTATTGCTATCTCCAAAAACAGATGTACAGGCACTGGAAAGTAGATTCCCAAATCTTGTGGAGAAATATAAAATAGGACAGATTAATGAGCATGTTAAATCTGTTTTGGCGCTTCAACCTTTCACATCGATTCATTTACATTCAAACCTGATGGCTGAAGCTGAAAAAAATGGAGAATCAACAATAGTGTATTCCCTTCTTGCACTTGCAGTATTCATTTTGGTCATTGCCTTAATAAATTACATCAATTTATCTACCGCCCGTTCGCTTGATAGGGCTAAGGAAATTGGGGTCAGAAAGGTAGTAGGTTCCGGTAAGGTAGAAATCGTGAAGCAGTACCTAACAGAATCTCTGTTAACGAATTTTCTGGCTTTATCAGTGGCGTTGTTGACGATCAAAATTCTTTATCCCACTTTTGCTGAATATACGGGTATGGATATGTCACATTCACTGTTTTTAGAACCTCAATTTTGGGTGGCTATCATTCTAATTCTTATTTTTGGAGGCTTTGCAGGGGGACTGCATCCTGCTTTTATTCTATCAAGTTTTGATCCTGTCAAGACACTGAAAGGCAAATACCTTCATGTTCATCAAAATAATTCCTGGTGGAACATAAGGCATACATTAGTAATTTTTCAGTTCATTATTTCCATTACATTGATTGCAGCATCAATGGTTGTTTATATTCAGCTATCTTTATGAAAAGTCAGGATCTGGGTATCAATATTGACAACACCCTTGTCATTAAAACACACGCCACTTTTGGCCCTCCCGGTTCAGATTCCTTATTTTTAAGAAACCTCTCTGTCCTTAAAGATAAATTGATCGCCAATAGCGGCATTGAGGGGGTGACTGCTACCTATGACATCCCCGGAAAAGAACATATGTCCCTTATGTCAAATTTTAGACATTCGAAAAATCCGGATGAATTTGTTTCTCTTTATTTCACAAGAATGGATACGGAATTTATTCCAGCGTTTAATGTTAAGATGATAGCAGGAAGGAATTTTTTGCAAGGAGCAGATAATCAATCTTCTATGATTTTGAACCATGAAGCTATACATGCCCTTGGATTTGAAGATCCACAAAAGGCAATTGGCCATGAAGTGGTATGGGGAAATCAACATCCCCTTAAAGCTACAATTGTAGGTGTGGTGGATTTTCGTTCTACTTCATTTAAAAACCATAATTATCCAATATCTTTTACTTCCACCCATTTTCCATTTAAATATTTTTCTGTAGTTTTTGAGGATTTAAATGGGGGTAATGCAAAGCAAAATATCGCACTTATTGAAAAAAACTTGAAAGCTGTTTTTCCTGATATACCTTTTGAGCACTTTTTTCTGGATGATCTTTTTAATAGACAATACAAGGCAGAGCAGCAATTCAGTCAGCTTCTGGGCATATTTACCATGCTGGCAATAGTAGTGGCTTGCCTGGGGCTTTATGCCATATCTTCCCTTACAGTTGCCCAGAAGACTAAAGAGGTGGGATTGAGGAAAATTATGGGAGCTTCCTTAAATAACCTCTTAATGCTCCTCTCCAAAAAATTTGTTGCCTTGGTTTTGGTGGCAGGTTTAATTTCTTTGCCCATTGTTTATTTCGCAACAACCCATTGGATGCAAAACTATCCATACAGGGCAGCTATAACCTGGTGGATTTTTTTAATACCTATTGCATTGATCCTAATAATTACGGTTTTTACTATAGGATATCAAATTGTTAAAACTGCATTGATCAATCCATCAGAGTTATTGAGATATGAATGATGCAAAGGAGCTAAAAAAAATAATTTTTGAGGGATGATGTTATTGAATTATACACTATGGGAAAGTGGCATTATCTTGCGAAGTGCTGACACTACAGAAAATTGATAACTAAAAAAGACCAAATTCAAATATTTTGTATTTCAAACTACCTTAAAAATAATAGTTCGGAATTTCAAATTCCGAACAGCAGGGTATTAATAACAAACCTTGCCGCACCAGGCATTTTACCTCGGTATGGTAGCTCTTTCTCAATTTAAGTTTTTGGCAGGCAAAATGGCAGAATCCGCTTTCGGGTAACCACTTAGATCCTTATCAGTCCTTACAGTGGGAAATTTTACAAAAAAATCAATAGAAATGTCAGTGTTGAAACATTTTCATTTGCCCTATCATCCAACCCGGTCAATCATATAAGGGGTTGAGGCTGTTTCCGAAAGCCTCTCGCTTGATAAGGCCCCGAGTGGCGTGCTTCTAATGGTTCTGGCTTATGGTTAATAAAACCCACACCCGATTTTCATTTACACAGATTCTAGGACACTGATACTTTTAATAAATCTTTACATCCTCATTTTTAAAAAAAATATACACATTTACTGCTCTACTACCTTGATTGTTTGTTTTTAGTTGTACTGTCCATAGAAATTCTTCTGCTTTCATGTTTTCGGGAATTTCTGCTAACTCATGAAGGATCATCGCTTCTCCAGGCTGAAGCTTGTTTTCTCTTTTCTCGTCAATATAAGCATTATAGCCTAAAGTAGCTTTTTT
>JALZND010000525.1 GCA_030857845.1 Bacteroidota bacterium
CACATCTCCACTCAATGGGTTTTGCTTCAGGCGGTTCTGTACCAAACCGGCCAGGGAATAGATGCCACACCGCATATCGCAGGGCGCCTGATAAAAAAAATACCTGGAAAATGAGTTAAGAGAAAGCATGATGTCCTTGAATTTTATAAAAGTGGCTTTATCCAGGCAGTATCGGCCAGTTTATATATCCTTAGTTTTGTCCCGGACGGATATTCAATTTCAACCTCCGGAACTGGATGGTGGGCCTTCAATTCTGGTCGGGGAATTTTAACTTCCTGGAAATTGCCGGCAGGTAGGCTTTCTGTACAGCCAAGCTTCTTTATCCAATAAAAGAAGGCGCTTCGCGGCAGTTTGTTTTTATGGCAGTAATCTTTTTTACTAAGCCCACTTTGTTGCCATTCCAGATAGGCTGCCCACATTACTGTTCCTGTGTATCGTGTCTTTTTCATGATACAATTTTATATTAACTTGGTGCGGGGATCAATAGGGGGATGGGCGATTGCTTACAAAGAATCAGCTATAGCAAAATTTCTAAATGTCTGTATTCCGCTGCTGATGAGTGCATTACCGATCAAATTGAGCTATCCTTTGGCACTAAGGTAAAGATCAACCGGTTTTATTTACGGAAGCAAGCCGTTCTTAAAGGGAATCAACATAAGTCAGCTCATACCCAAAGCAAAGATTATGAATTACCCAGGTTACACCCTCCCTTCAAGTTAATGATCAATAAAGCTGAAATTGATCAGGAAATACGGTTTATAATGTCATCTGAAAAATTATCATCAATCCACAAGATAACAGCTTCATTTTCTTTTATAAAATACCATAAAAAATTATCCGCTTTAAGTATTCCTGCGGATGAAAAAAAATTATTTAACTTCTTAAACCTGGTCCGGGGAAAGATTCAAATACTCCTTCATCAAAATCTAAATCTTAAAAGTTTATACCTGCGAGCCCAGCTTTGGAGCCAGCTGTATGCAGAAAAGGCTGATATTCCTAATTCCTATCTAAAATCTCTAAAAGCAAGAAATTACAGTCTTAACACCATCAGAACCTATTTCAGTTTTTTTTACCGTTTTTGCTGGTATTGGCAGAAAAAAGGAAAGCCTATTGATGCCCTGGAAAGCAAAGAGCTAAACAATTATATTATAGCTGCTGCAATGGTGCATGGCTATGGTACCACCAGTACCCACCAGATGATCAATGCCATAAATTATTATTACAGGGAAATAATCAAGAGGTCAGAACTTATTCCTGTCATACAAAGACCTTCCAAAGAGCGAACACTTCCCAGGACGCTTAATAAAGAGGAGCTAAATAAAGTAATGGACCATTGCAGGAATTTGAAACACTTCAGCATGCTTGCTTTAGTATACGCTGCAGGCTTAAGAGCCAGTGAGCTAATAAACCTTAAAATTACGGATTTGAATGGAGAAAGTGGCTTAATACATATTTGCGGAGCAAAAGGAAAAAAGGATAGAACCTCCCTGCTTTCAGAACAAATACTTGACCTACTGAGAAGCTATTACAAACAATATAAGCCAAGAATTTATCTTTTTGAGGGACAATATGGAGGCAAATATTCAGCTACCAGCCTTAGAAGAGTACTGCAATCAGCTAGTGAAGCAGCAAAGTTAAAAAAGAAGCCCACTTTACATTGGTTAAGACATTCTTTTGCTACACATTTATTAGAAAACGGAACAGACATTCGTTACATCCAGGAATTGCTTGGACATGGAAGTTCTAAAACAACAGAGATATATACCCATGTAAGTAACAGAAACTTAAAGCACATAAAAAGTCCTGTTGAAGATTTGAATATTACAACTATTAGATCTAAATTTAGTGAATAAAGCAGATATATCAACCATGGAGGGTTGATAGCCATAAGTTATGGGCAAGTTTAAAAACGACACTGCTGATAGGAATAAAGACCAACAATTCGAATCGACATTTCTTGACTGCCGAGACAACAAAACAATAAAAGAGGAGGCCAGAAACCTCTAACTAAAAAACGGGGCGACACCGAAAAGCCATATGAGTAGGGAATTAAAAAATAGAAAAAAAATGAAAAAGAATTTAGCAGAATTTATCGGGACATTTTGGCTCGTTTTGGGAGGTTGTGGAAGTGCAATGTTAGCCGCAGGTTTTCCAAATGTAGGGATCGGACTATTAGGCGTATCGTTTGCATTTGGCTTAACTGTTTTGACTATTGCATATTCGTTTGGACACATTTCAGGAGCCCATTTAAATCCAGCCGTAACTATTGGACTATGGACGGGGGGTAGAATTAGTTCAAAAGAAATCTTGCCTTACATAATTTCACAAGTAGCTGGAGGGATAGCTGCCGCTGCTGTGTTATACGTTATTGTAACTGGAAATGGTAGCTCAATTGGTGACTTCGCAGCGAACGGTTACGGAGATCATTCCCCTGGAAAGTATAGTATGGGTGCCGCTATATTAACTGAATTGGTAATGACATTTATGTTTTTACTAGTGATTTTAGGAGCAACAGACGAGAAAGCACCAAAAGGATTTGCTGGCATTGCTATTGGACTGGCATTAACGCTTATCCACTT
This sequence comes from Bacteroidota bacterium, assembly GCA_030857845.1. Classification (GTDB taxonomy): domain Bacteria; phylum Bacteroidota; class Bacteroidia; order Cytophagales; family Cyclobacteriaceae; genus JALZND01. The sequence goes on from JALZND010000525.1 coordinate 2,580, forward strand.
AATAAGCATACCTGTGACAAATACGTCTGTTAATCCAGCAAGAAGTATCAGCCAAGCTATATTTGTTGGTGACTGGG
>JALZND010000526.1 GCA_030857845.1 Bacteroidota bacterium
GGGCTATAGGAAATTCTTTAGACCACAATCCTACTTTTTCGTCTTTGGCTTTTTGTTCGATCATTGCTAATAAAACCTCTTTGGAATGTTTCTTGTAATGCCATGCAAGGCCGTTCCTAAGAAGTTCTTCAGAAAGATCTTTATTGTCAAACCCAACCCGCGCAACTTTTCTGCCATACCGGTCGGTATATTGTATGTTTAAGGTAATTTCTTTTCCTTCAATACTTTTCAGCACAAATTCTTTTGCCTCCAGTCCATATGGCTGGACCTTTTCCGGGCAATCAATATCCGCAACCCGTACTTTCAATTTAATGCCATCTGAAGCAAGGAACCTAAAAGTGTCACCATCTGATATATAAGTTGCTACGCCGTAGACAACTTGTGCCTGGATAATGGCAGGAAGATATATAAAATTGATTAAAAATAAATATTTGATCAAGGACATCATTAGTTTCATGTACATTAAAAAGCATATAAGTCTTTTTGTGTTAATTAAAAGTAAAAAGGATCAAAGAATTGCATGAACTAGATTATTTTTTCCTAATGATTTCATGAACAAAGTGATAATTAAAAAGGAGTTTTAGGTTAGGAATAGGAAATGCTAAGTTTATCACGTGAGGAAATTTTAAGGAATAAGCCATTTTTGGGCCTGAGTGTTATGAGTGCTTCAGGATTAATAGTTTTAGAGGTTGGTTCAAAATTGAATTCCTGCAATAGTTTATAAAGGGAAAGCAATATTTCCATTTTTGCAAGCTCCGCACCAATGCATAATCTAGGGCCCCCACCAAATGGAAAGAAGCTGTATTTAGCATGATTTGCTTCCTTGAAGCGACTGGGACTAAATTTTTCAGGGTCATTCCAATATTTAGGATGCCTGTGCATGCCATGGATAGAAATATAAATTTGAGCTCCTTTGGAAATTTTTTGACCTCCAACTACATCTTCGTTTATTGCTTCTCTGGAGAGGATCCATGCGGGTGGGTATAGGCGTAAAGATTCCTGTATTACCTGATTCAAGTAGTTCAGGTTTTTTAGTGCAACAAGCCCTTTTGCCCCTTCGGATTTTAATCTGTCAATTTCCTCCAAAACTTTCCGCAACTCTAATGAATTGTTGCACAACAAATGCAAAGTCCAGGCCAGTGCATTGGAGCTTGTTTCAGATCCCGCTAAGAACAATGTCATAACCTCGTCCTTGAGCTGGACATCGTTCATTCTTTCCCCGGTTTCTTCATCTTCGACATCCATCAACATTTGGAGAAGGTCAGGGCGTTTGGTAGCACTATTGCGCCTTTTTTCTATAATATCGGTGATGATAATGTTAAGTTCATCAATCCTCTCCCTAAAATCTCTGTTATGCTTTGTCGGTACCCATAAAGGAAGCGGCATAGGGGTCTTTAAAAAATTGGACAACTTTTCGTTTAGGTCACCTACCAAATACAATACCCGGGATTCTTTGCCACTTATGTCAGTACCAAAAAGAAGGTTTGCTGTAATGGAAACGGTCAGTTTCATCATTTCATCTGCAATATTTAGAACATCAGCCCCGGAGTTTAATGAAACTTTCCATCGGGAAATCACACTTTCAGCCAATTGCTCTATTTCATCAGTAAAAGATGCCACCACCTGACGATGAAATGCAGGCTGGGCAATGCGCCTTTGTCTCCTCCAAAAATCTCCTTCGCTCGTTAAGAGCCCTTTGCCTAGTACAATTTGCAAGAATTTATATACCATTCCTTTTGTATAGTTCCTGTTGTTTTTCACCAATACATATTCTATATCTTCAGCACTGCTTATGAGGTAGGTGTCAATATGGGGGAAAAGTCCGAGAGGTTGAATTTTATCCCCTTTAATGGTTCTTATTGTAAAAAATTGCAATATATCCTTGGAAATTTCCTTCCAAATTAAGGGCATTTTGATCAATCTCCTTAAGAATACAACCATGATTGCTTTATTTTATATTTAGCCAAATCTAAAGGTTTATGTCCTTTTACCCAAAATGCAAATGAATTCTTTTGATAGTAAATTCATTGTAGCCGGAGATTACAATTATCAGCCATAATTTTATATTTTAGCAACCATTTCTAAGTATTTTATTCAAGGTTTAACAAAAATTCTTTAAATTCTTTTGTATTATAGTTTGCCATACCTTCTTGTTTGGAGACGATCTTCCCTTTTGGTGAAATCACAAAAGTAGTTGGTATGGCATTGGTTTGAAAGTCACTGTGAAGGGTTCCCTCTGGTAAGTAGACCGGAAAAGTATATCCTTTTTTTTCAATAAATTTCTTTGGTTTTTCTAAGTCGTTGTCCAGGGATAACATCAGGAAAACAATATCTTCTGAGTGAACCTGATTATAAAGTTGCTGAATATTAGGCATCTCTGCAATACAAGGTGGGCACCAGGTAGCCCACAGGTTCAAGAACACGGTTTTCCCATACAAGCTTTCCATATTAAGGGATACTCCATTCAGGGATTTCATTTGGAAATCTTTACCTGCCATATTCAATGAAGAACCTTCAAGGGGGACTTCAGTACTATTTATTCGATCGTTATCAATGTTCGGTTTTAAAATACCTGTATAGAGAATTATACTTTGAATTTTGCCCAAAACTTCTGTATGAAGACCCGTAAAATATAGTCCCCCAATAATAATC
>JALZND010000141.1 GCA_030857845.1 Bacteroidota bacterium
ACTTGCATATATCATAGTAATACATAATGAAGGGGTTTTAAAGTTAATAGAATTTTATATTTTAAGGCCAATGATCAAGAGATCATCCGTCTGCTCCTGGTTGCCCTTCCATTCTATAAGTTTTTCTTCAATTTTAGAGGCCTGCACTTGCATTGAGGAACAGTGTACAGAAAAAATTAATTCTTTTAACCTGTGGTTCATAAATTTTTTATTGGACTTCTCCCCAAATTGATCAATTAGTCCATCTGTAAATAAGTAAAAAGAATCACTTATTGAAAGGCTAAATTCATGTTCATCAAAAATTCGGTCCTTTTGGTATATCCCTCCAAGCGATGTTTTATTTCCTTTAATAACTTCAAGGTTATTGTCTTTAAAGATATATAAAACATGCTTGGCACCTGAAAAAATCAATCTTCTGGTTTTTTTATTGTATAGGATGATACCAATATCCATTCCGCCATAATTTGTGGCACTCAGACCCTCCTGATAAAGCATTGTCAAAATCCTAGTATTTAGCTGTTGCAAAATTTTTGAAGGACTGATGATATTTTGGTCATTGATGATCTGGTTTAATAGAGAGTTGCCAAGTATATTCATGAAGGCACCGGGAACACCATGTCCTGTACAATCTACTACCGCAAGTATCATGTAATCGCCTTTGTCGGCAAACCAATAAAAATCACCATTAACAATATCCCTTGGTTTGCAAATTATGAAATATTCTTTAAAGGCATTTTCCAATATTCTTGGGTCGTGAAGTATAGCTTCCTGAATACCTTTGGCATAATTTATACTGTCTGTTATATTGGCATTCTTGGCTTCTATTAATTTATTTTGAACTTTGAGCAGATGGTTTGCTTCTGTTTTAAATTTATATTTTTGAAAAATTACAATTATAAGCCCGATAAACAATATAAGACCTGCATAAAGGAAATAATTAACATACCTGTTTTTTGAAAGGATAAGGTTTTGGATTTCAGCTTCTTTGATAAGCAGGTTAATTTCCTGCTCCCGTTTTTGTATTTTATATTCGGATTCAAGGCTTGCAATTCTTCTGGAATTCATTTCATTGTGCAGCGAATCATTAATGAGTAAATATTTCTCTAAACACTCATAAGCAGTTTGAGGATTATTATTTACGTAATGAGCTTCTGAAAGACCTTTATAGCTATCTTTTACCAAAGATCTGGCTTTAACTGATTGTGCCAGGGACATTGCTTTTTGAAATACGTTTACAGCATTAGAAACTTTTCCTGTTTTTAAGTATACATTCCCCAGGTTGTTATAAAATTCTGCTTTATCATAATTGCTTTCAATATCATTTTCATAAGTATCGGCCTGGTACAAATAATAGAGTGCAGAATCATAATTCCCTTTTTTTAAAAAACAAAGGCCCAGATTATTTAATGTGGCAAATAATCCTTGCACATTGCCTTCTTGTTTATCCAAAATTAAAGCCTTGGAAAAGAAGCGGAAAGCTTCAGCAGTATTACCGAGTTCATTGTAAACATATCCGATATTACTCAGGGTATTCGCTATTCCTGCCTTATCTTCCGATCTTTCTTTTATTTCCAAAGATCTTTTATAGTACCAAATAGCTTTCTCTTTATCCCCAATTTCATCAAAAATATTTCCCAGATTATTTAATGCCCGGCCTGTTTCTTTGTCATCATGCATTTCTTCCGATACCCGAAGTACTTTTAAAAAATAATCTAAAGTGGTTTCATAATAACCTAAATAATAATAAGATATCCCCAGCGCATTCAATGCTTTCATTTCTTCTTGCTTATTGCCAACTTTTCTAGAAAGCGCCAAATGCTCTTCCCCATATTCAATTGACTTCCTTAGGTCATCGGTTCGATGTATTTGGGCAAGCTTAGATAAAATTTCCATTCGGACCGTACCTTTGGCTTTGATGAGTACATTTTCAAGGCTATCCTTTGAAGCAAAAGCGGGAGTGTTGGGAATAAATAATAACAGGAGGTACAGCTGAAAAACGACTCTCATGGCAATTGTCCTTTTCTTATATTAGAACTTTAAATTTACTTTTTTATATAAATTAAACTAGGTTTATTGGACTAAAAATTAATAATAAAATTTAAGGAAGGTTGAATCGTTAGGTTTTAGGATAAAAAATTATATCCAAACTACTTTAATAAATGATTAAGCTGAGTTTTCAGAAATAAAAGATAGGATGCGCGGGTAAGTTTTGTTTTAGAATATGATATTTTTTCATTTGCTTAATTTTAGCTTTGTATTGTAATCGGGCATCCTTTAAAATTGAAAAGAAAAATAAATATTTTAATTTTAGTCTTCCTAATTGTTTTTCAACAAGGATGCCAAAGCCGTTATTTATATTCAAGCTATTCTGTTAAGCCAATCACGAAAAACAAATCTTATAGCCCTAAAAATAAAGGGCAAAAAAGGACCAAAATTGTTAAAATGAAGAATTAGAAGGCTGCTTTATATTATTGTGGCAGGATAATTTCGAAGGTTGTCCCTTTATTTAAAGTGCTGTCTAAAATAACTTTGCCTTTCAACTTTTCAACTGCATTTTTCAAGATATACAAACCAAGGCCAGATCCCATGCTTTGTTCTGTCCCCCTAAAGAACATATTAAATATCTTCCCCTGAATCGAGCTGTCTATTCCGATGCCATTATCGGAAACCTTTATTGAAATAGATGTTACAAGTTCTTTTATATCAATATTTACTGTAGAGGGCACATCTGGTTTAGAATATTTAATAGAATTTTCAATCAGGTTTTGTATTATGGTTGTAATAATGCTAAAGTCGCTCTTAAATTTAAGATTAGGGTCAATATTAAACTTAAAGGTGATATTTGCAAAGTTTGGCAGGTTCATAAAAGAAGTAATACATTCTTCAATAATTGTATTGAAATTAATATTTACTTTGGAAGCCTCCCGGTCTTTGATCCTGCTGATTTCAATAAGGGAAATTATAATATTGTTCAACCTCAATATTTGCTGGTTGTACATTTCAAAATATTTTAAAGAAACAGGGTCGGTAATTTCATATTTTACTATAGTATGAAGCCCCAGTAGCGAGGCAATAGGCCCTCTTAAATCATGTGATGCCCTGTACACAAATGTATCGAGTTCATTGTTTTTATAAAGAAGGTCTTGCTCTATCAGTTTTTGTCTGCTTATATCCCTGAGTATTGTGGAATAACATTCCACACCTCCATTTTCATTTTTATGAGCAATAATGACCTGAGATACAGGGATTTCACGACAATTTTTGCCATAAATCTGATTTTCCCCACTCCAAATACCTTTTCTCATCGCCTGGCCCAGCCCTACCTTTTTCATGATTTTTTTGGACTTGTGGCATTGCAAGGAATTGATGTTCAGATAACTAACTTCCAAATTTTTCTCTACGCCAAAAAATGATTTTCCAGCTTGGTTTAAGTAAATTATACCACCAGTGATATTTGCAATCACAATTATGTCGGAAGTTGCTTCAGAAATAGCGATCAACCGTTCTTTTTCTGATTCAACCCTTCTAATGTTTGTTATATCCTGTATAGTACCATAATGTTTTTTATGGCGTCCTTCCGCATTTAAAATTATTTTTAGGCTCACGTACAGGTGCCTGATCTCCCCGTCGGGCCTGACGATCCTATATTCCATATAATCTATGAAATTCGGATCCCTTACATGCAAAATATAGGTTGTGGTATTTTGTAATTTTTGTAGGTCATCCGGGTGCAAATACTTAAAAAATTCTGCTATGGGAAAAATATGTTCAACTGCCTTTCCTTTAGTGCCCGATATCATTTGTACTACCTCTTCCCCTATTTTGAAATGTTGGGTGTAAAAATCATATTCCCAGGTACCAAGCGATACAAGTTTTAGTGCATCGGTCAATTTGGCTTCACTCTTCTGAAGTTCCTGTGTCCGCTCTTCTACAAGCCGCTCCAGGTTCAACCGGTATGCCTTGAGTTCTTCTTCGTTTTTCCTTAATTCAGTTATGTCCTGCACGGTACCAAAACATTTTATTATGATTCCCAAAGGATTTTTAATAACCCTGAGGCTAGCTAGGACATGGACAATTTCTCCTCTTTTTATTCCCCTATATTCAAAATAATTTTTATAATCGGTTTCTTTTGATTCTATAGCTTCATTATATGCAGCAACAATAAGTGGGTGATCTTCCTTAAAGACATAATTCTCAAGGAGTTTTTCACCTTTCATCATTTTATATTTGAAATCAATGCCAAGCAAATCACAATAATAACTGCTAAGCACCATCCTGCGGGCATCCAAATCATATTCCCAGGTGGCCAGGTGAGCCATTTTCATAGCATCTGACAGCTTCTCTTTTGCTTCACGCACTTCATCTTCCACCAATATTAAAGAGGTGATGTCATGAATGGTTGTAATGATTGACTTTATATTATTACTATGATCAAGTACAGGAACTAAATTATAATCTACATGCTTGCCATTGTGCAATCGAAATTTATCCCTAAAATCCCTTTTTGTATTCATAACTTTTTTAAGGCATTTCTTAAAATGATCAACAAAAACAAGTGGCAGGTTCACTTCATCTAATGTTTTTCCAATGAAATCATGGGAAGGTATTCCGAAAAATTCTTGAACTTTTGAATTTGCATATATATGTCGGAAACCTGTATCAAATTGCAAAATCACTGCAGGCGTTGCTTCAGCCAACATCCTGAATCTTTCACCATTGGTTATTTCAACTATTTCATTATTATTTATTTTATCAGGAATATTTTTGCTTTTAGAATTCTGAATAAGATGTTGCTTTTTCCCCCCAATTAAACTTAGACCATCAACACTTGCTGTTATTAAAGAATGATTCTCAAGAATAGGTGAATGATTTCTACACACACCAAATATCAATTTTAAATCATTATCAGAAGTAAAGGAGGTAAACTGGACCTCCGTGGTGATACAGTTGCCCAAATCGTTTTTTAATAAAAGCCTTTCATTCATATTGCCAACTTTATGAACTTGGGAGGCAATTTTTTGGTAAAAATTTAATGAACACACTCCGTTAGGTTGTTCATGTGGTAAATACTTCAAAAATGATTGAATTTTATTCGAATCAGGTTCTAGCTGCAACAAATTTTGAAATGCATTATTATAATCAAGTATCTCAAGTTCAATAAGGATGAACATAGGGTCGCTGGAATTATAAAATAATGAAGAATTTATCATAAAATAATGCTGAAATCATGTTTCAATTAATTTATTGCTCATTTCTGAGGCAAAAAATTTTTTAGGATTCTTTATTAAATTTACTTCATGTTGCACAATCATCATAGTTTATGTAATAAATAAACTCATATTCCTAAATCCTAATTGATTTTTATTGAAAGCAAAGAATCGGGCATAAAAAACACCCTCAAATTGAATGATGAGGGTGTTTAAACTTTTCATTAATATTGTTACTGGTCGAGTACTATTGCAAAGATAAGTGGCGCCACAATTGTGGCATCGGACTCTATCATAAATTTTGGAGTATCAATACCCAATTTTCCCCAGGTTATTTTCTCATTCGGCACAGCCCCTGAATAAGAACCATAACTAGTAGTGGAATCGCTTATTTGGCAAAAATATCCCCAAAGCGGTACTTCCACCTGTTGTAAATCCTGGTGAAGCATGGGAACTACACATATTGGGAAATCTCCGGCTATTCCTCCCCCAACCTGGAAAAAGCCTATGCTCGAATCATTGGCAATTTTAGTGTACCATGAAGCAAGTTCAATCATGTATTGTATACCGCCTTTCATGGTATGGACATTTTTCACATCGCGGGAAATACAATGTCCTGCATACATATTTCCAAGGGTGGAATCTTCCCAGCCTGGCACAAAAATCGGTAGGTTCTTTTTTGCTGCCTCCAACAACCAGCTATTTTTGGGATCAATTTGATAATGTTCCTCCAAAGCACCTGAAAGCAACACTTTATAGAAAAATTGGTGAGGAAAATAAGCTTCACCTTTTTCATCGGCCCTTACCCATTCGCGTAGAACGACAGATTCAAGCCTCCTCATAGCTTCCATTTCAGGGATACAGGTATCAGTAACGCGGTTCATATGCCTTTCAAGAAGGGCTTGCTCTTCCACAGGCGAAAGGTCACGATAGTGGGGGATCCTTTCATAAAAGTCATGTGCCACAAGGTTGAAGATATCTTCTTCAAGATTGGCTCCCGTGCAACTGATAGCATGAACTTTGTCTTGCCTTATCATTTCGGCCAAAGAGATCCCTAACTCTGCAGTAGACATTGCCCCAGCAAGGGTTATAAGCATTTTATCTCCTCTTTCAATATGTTCTTTATAAGCTTCTGCAGCATCTATTAATGCAGCTGCATTAAAATGTTTGAAATTCTTCTTTAAGAAATCTGTGATTTTCATCCTGTAATTTATATTATTCTAATTGTTATACATTGTTCTGAATGCAATACAACATATTTTAAATGAAAATTCAAATTTAAGCTTATTTTATAAAAAAATTTCCAAGTAAATTAAATGAAGGGTACAAGGCAAACTTACTGCTCTTGATTAATTAATATTTCTGTTTATAATAAGTGTGTTATTCCTATCTACTGCCCTGATTATAAAGCAATTGAATTCCTTTGGGGTACGAGTGTAGCTTCTGGATACATTTCCAAAAGGCTGGCTTACCTCATTCAGGTTTAAAGGAAGTGCAATTTTTTGTCCTTTATATTCTTGTTCCCACACAGGTTTTCCTTTAAAATTTTGTATGTCCCATATTGCTATTTTTGTTCCTTTCTCCACAATTCCTTTTAGATCGATAGTTGCCACATCATTCCCTGATTTATTCAGTACAGTAACAACAGCACTGTTTATTTCATATTTATTCTTTGTGATTTTTATCTTGTCACTTATTTCATAAGTTATATTTTTGGAGGTAAGATCTTCGGCTAGTTGGGGAGGGAATAATTTATCTACCTGAATAGGATTAGGGGCAATATAATGTTCGTTTACAAGATCTACATGTTTTATTACCCCTCTATAACCAATGCGTGTTCCAGCAGCTTTGGTAAAAGGTGCATGATAGCAAATATTTCCTTCTGAATATATTTTATCAATAATTTTGGAGTTGCCGCTGCCTCCAATAAAAAGGTTGGCGTCTGCTTTATTTTTTTCAGAAATCACGCCATTTGAAAAAGAAACATTATCTAAGATCTTAAAACCTATTGCATGGCCATAAATCCTCAGTCCTAGTTGATGGTTTGCAAATATGATATTGTTTTCTATCAAGGCGCCATCCTGGCTCCGCATATAAGTACCGGGCCCGTGGCCTCTGTCCCCACCTTCAAATCCATTGAAAGCAATAAGGTTTCCATAAATTTCAGCATTATGTGCTTTTTCGGAAAGGAATACCCCGATGCCATTAACATCATATACCATGCAGTTGATAAGTCTTACGCCAACCGATTCCCTTGAGCCCCCGCTTATATACACCATGTCGTGGGTTTTGACGTCCCTCATAGAAAAATCATCTTTGTACCAATCAACATCTGAAATGCGTTTTTCATATTCGTCCCTAAATGTAAAATTTACATACCAAGTTTGACTTCCTAGTATATGGAATGTTTGCCCCTCTACTTCCTTGATGGATTTATTAAAATCAGACATAAAAACAGGTGGGTCATTATAATCTGCCGGCTCACAAATTATGGGCCTTTCTGGTTTGCCGTTCAATAATGACCTCCATTTTCCAATATATACTCCTGGAAGGTGCTTCAACCTGTCCCCTCCTTTAATCATTGCAATAAACTCTTCATGTGCCTGCTTCATGTTCCAGGGGCTTTCCAAAGTACCTTTGCCCCTATCTGGTTTATTATGCACATAATAAATTTTATCTTCTACCTCTTGAATCTTTGTTTCGGTAAAAGCTGATTTATTTTTGGGCGTTAAATCACCCGGGAAAATGAAAAAATTCAGAAACAGTAATACAATAATGTTAATAATGTACATATTTTATACGGGTTATTGGTAAAAATATTGATTTGTCTGGTGCATATATCAAGCCAAAACATGTTTATCCTACCGGAACAATGGCTAAAAAAAGGTTGTATCAAAAGTAATGTTTTGAACAGCCTCTTTGTTATATTTTTAAAAATAAAATTTTTAGATATTTCCTTTGGTTGAATTTTCATCGTTAATAAGTTGTTTTTGGCTTTTATTTCAGTAAACGAAGTTAAAAATAATGAAAAAAGCCTCCTATTCCGCTCCTTTAAATTTTATTTAAAATCAAAATTGAATAGCCACAAAGAGGCATTATCATTAGTAGGGCGTTGCCCTACGTTAATTCATGAATATTTTTGGCCAGCCCCAAAGGGGCGTAATTCTTTCTGTAATTTTATCCCAAATAAACCGATCATCATACCCACCATATGACATTAAAATAGTATTGGACATTGCTTGCGACATGGCATCATTGATTACG